>NZ_BAAAPK010000008.1 GCF_039531105.1 Microbacterium lacus | reverse complement strand
GTTTCATGCTAGGAATAAAAAGTGGCCTTTTTTAAAAAATTGGAGATAGAAAAATTGGAACCTTCAATTTATGAATGCAGTGTTGGAAAAAATTGGAGGCCTCTTATTGAAAGTCGAGAGATACAAACGTAAAAGTTTAGAGAAAGATTTATATATGAGTTTTTACATATATGATATCAGTGAAAGAGAAATGAAAAAAGAAGTAATAATTGAAGGAGAAACGTACTATATTGAAAGTGAGGATGACCTAGTTAGCATAGTTCATGAGTTAGTCAAAAGAGGGTTTACAGTTAAGGAGATTGCATACGGACTAGGAATCAGTGAGAAAAAGGTCAGGAAATATTTAGAAGACTGTTGGTAAGTTAAGTTTTGTTTTTTTATTTGTAAGTTCTAATTCTCCTTTTTAGAATTTTTATTTTTCTCCTAATTAGCTAAGATTATGCTTAGTTTTTTTCAGTAAGTCGGAGGCCAAGCGGTCTTAGGAAGACAACGGCAATCCGCAAC
>NZ_BAAAPK010000007.1 GCF_039531105.1 Microbacterium lacus | reverse complement strand
TATCCGACCATACTAGATTTTTTAATATTTTTTATTTCTCCAGCTATGTAACTGATTGCATTTATGAATATAAACGCTGATAAATCAAATAGTAATGCAGATAATAAAGTATTAGAAATTGTGAAGTTTTGATATTGAAAATTAAATGATTTAAAAACTATAAATAATGCTACTATTATTTGTGCAATTGCTAATATATCAACAATTTTTGCATATATTCTCTTATTAGCGATAATTAGTAAAACAATAGGAAATAAAGATTCAACAATTAGAAATTGTTCAAATTGATTTTGAATATTAAAGTTTAAGAGTACAAGATCACCTAAGATTCGTTGAGATAGTACATATGTTAACCATAATGAAACTCCAAAAATTGTAAAGAATTTTGAAGAAAATGCAGTTCTAATATATGCATAATCACCGCCATTAAGTGGATATTTTGTTGTTAAACGATAATACATTAAGAAAAGTCGGATCGTAGCCATGTCGTTCTGTGAGCCAAGGAGTTGAGTA
>NZ_BAAAPK010000006.1 GCF_039531105.1 Microbacterium lacus | reverse complement strand
CGGCTCGACATCCTCGAGCGCAACGGCCTGAAGGTCTACGCGATCTCGAACCACCTGACCGGCCAGGCGGTGTGCGACGACCCGATCGACGAGCGGCACCGCGACATCCTGTCCGACCGTGTCTGGGGCGACGGGGACGCCGAGGGCGTGCGGCAGCGTGCCGCGGAGGACATGAAGAACACCGCCCGGTTCGCCGCGAAACTGGGGGTGAGCACGGTGAACGGGTTCACCGGATCCTCGATCTGGAAGGCCGTCGCGATGTTCCCGCCGGCCTCCGACGAGTTCATCGCGCGCGGCTATCAGGACTTCGCCGACCGCTGGAACCCGATCCTGGACGTGTTCGAAGAGGTCGGCGTACGGTTCGCGCTCGAGGTGCACCCGTCCGAGATCGCGTACGACTACTGGACCGCGAAGGACACACTCGAGGCGATCGGGCACCGGGAGAGCTTCGGGTTCAACTTCGACCCGTCGCACTTCGTCTGGCAGCAGCTGGACTACGTCGCGTTCGTCCTGGATTTCGCCGAGCACATCTTCCACGTGCACGTGAAGGAGTCGATCACGAACCTCGACGGCCGCAACGGTGTGCTGGG
>NZ_BAAAPK010000005.1 GCF_039531105.1 Microbacterium lacus | reverse complement strand
CCACCGATGAGCGATGGCGGTGATTTCGAGCCCAAGCACATCCTCTACGGCTGGCTGGCCGGTGTGTCCGCTCAGTCGCCGCATCAGCAGGACGCCTGGGACTTCCTCTCCTTCGCGCTCGGGAAGGATCGACTCAGCTCGTTCCTGGAGACGAATGCGCCGATCACGGGGCGGACGTCCTTCCTGGAAGACGAATCGATTGTGGAGGCATACCCTGTCGTTACCGCCCTTCCCGAGGGTATTGAGGAGGGCACGTTGCTGCCGCGAATCCCGGAGCTTACGGAGATCATGCTCCGCATCTCGCAGACGGTCAGCGCTATTCAGAGTGAGCAGGTCGAGCTGGATCCGGCGATGGACCAGCTGAACGATGATGTGCTGGCCATCCTCATCGCGTCTGGACGCGTCACGCCTTGATGACCGCTACGCAGACCCGGAGCCGTCGGCGTGCCGACGGCTCCGGGTCCCCCACAGTTTCTCCGCGCAGCTCTCGTTATCGCGGCGCGTTGACCGCGGTGCCGTATGTCACGCCGACGTGGATTCTGATGATCGTGGTCGGGTTGTTGCCGATCGGTTACGCCGTATGGATGTCGGTGAGCAATCAGAGTCCGACCGCTCCCTCGGCGGGGTTCGTGGGGTTGGCGAACTATGTTGCGGCGGTCTTCACGCCGGCGTTCGGTCAGGCGCTTCTGGTCACGCTGATCCTGGTCGTGTTCGGTCTGATCATCCAGTTCACCTTCGGCTACCTGCTCGCGTCGTTGCTGCACCGACAGATGCGGGGATACCAGATCGCGCGCAGCATCCTGCTCGTGCCGATGCTCCTTACGCCCGTCATCGTCGGCCTCATCTTCAAGTTCATCTTCTCCCCCGACCTCGGCATCATCTTCTTCGTCCAGCAAGCGATCGGAGTGAACCTTCCCTGGTTCTCCGATCCCGCGTTCGCTCGCGGACTGATCCTGATCATCGACGCCTGGATGCACATCCCGTTCGTCATGCTCATGCTCCTGGCCGGCATGGCCAGCATGCCCCAGGAACCGCTCGAGTCCGCCTCGATCGACGGGGCAGGTTGGTGGCAGACGCTGAGATACATCACCCTCCCGATGCTCGCCCCGATCATCACCATCACACTGCTCGTGCGCACGGTCGACACAGCACGACTGTTCGACATCATCTACACCTCCACAGAGGGAGGTCCGGGCTTGGCAACGGTGACAGCCTCGCTGAGCGCCTACGAGCGGACGTTCCAGTTCTACGAGTTCGGACAGGGCGCCGCGATGGCAGTCGCGCTGGCCGTCATCATGTTCCCCGTCTATTTCCTCTACGTAAGGCTGACAAAGGTATGAAGCGTAAGAGGCTCATCGGGACCGCGATCGCACAAACGGTCTTGCTCATCGCCGTCCTGTTCGCGCTGTTCCCCGTGTTCTGGGTCATCCTCACGTCTTTCAAGAACAACGCCGACGCCACAGCACCAGCAAACCAGGCCTTCGACTTCACACCCACCCTCGACAACTTCCAAGGAGTCCTGGCATCGAGTGTGTTCCAAGCGGCCCTGCAGACCTCTCTGGTCGTCACCGTGACCACCACCCTCGCCGTCGTCGTGGTCGCACTGCTCGGCGGCTACGCGTTCGCCAGGCTAAGAGTCCCCGGCCGGCGCGTCCTCGTAGCCGTCATGGTCCTCGTCCAGGTCATCCCCGGAATCGTGCTGCTGATCCCCTTGTTCCGCATCGTCAGCCAGGCACGCCTCTACGACCAATGGATCTCACTGATCATCGTCCTGACAGGACTACTGACCCCGTTCGCAACATGGCTCATGCTCGCCTTCATCCGATCCTTCCCCGAAGAGATCGAAGAAGCGGCCATGATCGACGGCGCCAACCGCTTTCAAATGTTCCGCCACGTCCTGATCCCCATGGTCGCCCCAGGCCTGGTCACCGCCGCGATCTTCACCGCCATCGCCGCATGGAACTCATTCCTCATCCCCGTCATCCTCGGCCAATCACGAGCACAAACCCTCACCGTCTACGTCGCCGGCTTCGTCACCCAACAAGAGATCAAATGGGCAGAACTCTGCGCAACCGCAGTCATCATCCTCGCCCCCATCGTGCTGTTCACCCTCGTCATGCAACGACCACTCGTCAAAGGCATCACCGCCGGCAGCCTCAAATCATGACCCACG
>NZ_BAAAPK010000004.1 GCF_039531105.1 Microbacterium lacus | reverse complement strand
CCTTCCCGAGCGCGAAGGAGAGGAAGTCCCAGGCGTCCTGCTGATGCGGCGACTGAGCGGACACACCGGCCAGCCAGCCGTAGAGGATGTGCTTGGGCTCGAAATCACCGCCATCGCTCATCGGTGGCATGGCAGTCCCAAAAGTCTCCGAGACGTTCGAGTTGGTGGGGTCGGCAAGAACTCCGTACCATCCGGAAGGGGCCACCATCTGCGCGCAGTCGAGCTGGGTGAAGGCGGTCGTCGCACCGGCTTGACCGGAGCTATGCGTGCTTTCCGGCGAGAACTGTGCGAGGGCCACATAGTCCTCCATGACTTGCTTTGCGAAGTCCGTGCTCAGCAGCGGCTCGTTGGTCTCCGGATCGAGCAACCGGCCACCCGAGGAGTAGAGCCGCTCCGTATAAGAGCGCGCTGAGAAGAGGGGGCCAAAGTTTCCGCAGTACCCGTAGTAGCCCGCATCCGAGAACTCGGCCGCCTGTTCGTTCACCTCTTCCCACGTGGTCGGAAGCTCGAGGCCCAGTTCCTCGAACAGGTCGGTGCGGTAGAAATTGACGAACGGCTCGGTGCTCAGCGGCACCCCGTAGGTCACACCGTCGTACTTCGAATACTCCTGCAGAGCATCGGGGAAGTCATCGATGTCGTAGACCTCGTCCGCATCGATGAATGAGTCGAGCGGCAGCAGCGCTCCGGAGGGAATGATGGTCGGCGCGGCGAGAGCGTCGATCTGCACGACATCGAACGTTGCCTGGTTCGCTTGGCCCGCGAGGATCATCTTTGTGGGCAGCTGGGCGATCGGTACCGAGACGAACTCGAGTTCGATCCCTGTTTCCGCGGTGTAGTCCTCCGCCGCGGCCATCAGGAAGTTCGCGCTCGGACTGTCGCTGACAAGGACCGTCAACGTGCTGGCTGGCTCCTCGGACTGGGGAACGCCCGCAGCGTCTTCCTCGCTCGCCGGGGCGCAGGCTGTCAGGACAAGGGTGGCGCCGGCCGCCAGTGCCACGGCACTGTGTATGCGCTTCATTGATTGCTCACTTTCGTGGATTCGGACTGGGTGCTCGCTACTAGTGATGCGCGCCTCCGTGAAGGGAGGCATGGAGTCCCAACTCCGCAAGAGTTCTACGGGCTCCATCGCCTCGGCGCGAGCATACACAGATTGTCGGCACTTTGCGACCGGGCGCCCGGTCGGTTATCCTGAACGTGTAGCTCGATGACCGAGCCACTTTCATGCACGGCGGAATGAGATACAGGCATGGCTTCACCCCGCTGGGAGCATCACACCCTTCATCTCGGAATGGTTGTCGCCACGAGAGAGCACGTCGTCGACGAAATCGACTTGTTTCTCTTCAGCGCCGCGTGCGCCCTCCCGCATCGCATTCATTACGATCACCAGTTCGCGCGGTCGGAAGGACTTCGCACTGTTCCAGTACACGGACCACTGCAGGCGACCTGGCTCACGCAGCTTGTCTCTGAATGGGCCAACGGTCTCGGCGCTGTGCTGGAAACCTCGACTGTGCGCCACGCCAATCCGGTCTACCCGCGGGAGGTGCTGCGGGCATCGCTCACCGTCATCGAGGTCGCGGATGCGAGTGAGCCGAATCCGGGAGTGACTCTGCGGATGCAACTCGTCAGGGCGGACGGCACCCTTGCCACCGACGGGTCAGCGAGGGTTGTGGGACGTGCAGTGGTGGCGAGATGACGAACGCCGACATACAGATCGCCGGTGTCGGCGCCAGCGCATTCACACGCGCAAGCGGAGTCTCGGTGGTGTCGCTCGCCCGGCAGGCCGCGTGCGCCGCGCTCGACGACGCCGGATTGCAGGCAAGCGATGTGGGAGTCGTCGTGCCCGTCGGCGGGTCTCTTTTCACCGAGGACTTGATTGCAGCCGTGGCGCTGCGAGACGACGTCATCGACCTAATCCCTCCGCCCGGCGGAAACGGCGGACTGAATGCGGTAGGGCTCGGGCAGCTGGCTTTGCGCTCGGGAGCTGCCGACATCGCCCTGATTGTCTTCGCGCGCAATGGCCGCTCGGTCAACCGCATCGACCGCCGCGTTGCCCTGTTGCCTGGTCAGCAGTTCCGGGAGCTCTTGGAGCGCCCGTATGGCTGGGTCTCACCGGCCCAGTGGTATGCCATGATCGCCCAGCGGCACATGGCGCTGCACGGTACGACCGTCGATGCACTTGCGGAGGTGGCGCTGACCATGCGAGCGCATGCGCAGCTCAATCCCGCCGCGATGATGAATGGCCGGCCAATGACGCGGGTCGATTACGACCGCTCCCCGACCGTGACTGATCCCTACCGCGTGCTGGACTGCTCTCTGGAGACGGATGGTGCCGTCGCCGTCGTACTGACAAGCCGGGGGCGATCACGCACAAGGACCGGTGCGCGCGATATACCTCTCCTCGCCTTCGCCTCCGCTCGGCCCCAAAGTCCGGACGACCTGACTAATCGAGAAGACTGGATGCGGATCGGATTGAGCGCGGCTGCGCCGGCGGCGTATGAGTCGGCCGGTCTCGGACCGTCGGACGTCGACACGGCGATGATCTACGACTGCTTCACCTTCGAAGTGATCCACCAGCTGGAGGAGGCCGGCTTCTGTGCGCGGGGCGAGGCGGACTCATTCGTGCGTAGCGGAGCCCTTCGTCTGGGTGGCTTGCTGCCGACGAACACACACGGTGGCCTGCTTTCGGAAGGACACCTGCTCGGGCTCTCGCATGTCGTCGAGGCCGTCAGGCAACTGCGCCAAGAGGCTTTCGGCCGCCAAGTAGATGACCCTCGGGTGGCGGCGGTCACCGGCTGGGGAGACTGGGGCGACGGATCGATGGCGCTGCTGGGAAGGCCAGGTGCCGTGTGATCCACAACGACCGCCATAACCGGGCGCGGCTGATCGCGCCCGAGATCGCACCGTACCTGCATGGCGACGAGGGAGCGCCGCTCTCCCTACCGCGCTGCACGATCTGCGGACGTGTGCAGTGGCCGCCACGACCGTCGTGCGTCGAATGCGGTGGAATCCGCTTCTCGCCGTATTCCGCGGCCCCTCGCGGCACACTCTTTTCCTGGACGACGACGCACCGAGCGCCATCGCCCGAGTATGCCGACCTGACGCCTTTCACCGTCGTGATTGTCGAGCTCGACGATCACGACGGCGTTCGCTTGCTCGGTCGCTTGGCCGCTACGGGCGATGTTCCATCGCTACGGGTGGGGATGCGAATGCACGGTGCCCGGGAGCGCGACGCTCGTGAGCGGTCGCTATTGACCTGGAGGATCGATGACTGATGTTTACGGGCCCGTCGCCACCACGGCACCCGCGGAAGAGATCGTGCAAGTGACGCGAGACGCGATACGAAGGTTTGCTTTCGCCGCCGGCATCTCGGCCCTTGAGCACCACGATGCGGAGGTGGCCCGATGCGCCGGCCACCGCGATGTCATCGGCCCCCCATACTTCTTCGCATCACTCGGGCTGGGTATGGGGCACGTCCGCCCGCGGGACGAGTTAAGTCTCGGAGGAATTGCGCTGGACGATCCGCTCGCCTTCAGCAAGGTTGTCGCGGGCGAAACCTGCGTGCGATGGCATGGGACCATCTACGCCGGCGACACTATTCGCATCCGCTGCACATTTGTGGGAGTCGAGCGCAAGGCCGGGCGATCGGGCGTTTTCGATGTCTACACGTTCCGTCGCGAGTACTTCCGCGGTGACGAGCTGCTCATTGACGAGACCTACAGCCGAATCGCTCGATAGGAACGGACGCACACGGATGGCTTTCTTCGACCTACCCGAGGCCGAATTGCGGCGATACCGCCCGACCGTGACCGAGCCCGAGGACTTCGACGATTTCTGGACCGGTACTATCGCCACGGCGCGACAGGTGCCGATACAGAGTTCCGTGGTGACGGCCGTCCCTGCTCCGTTCGCGCACATCCGCGTCTTCGACGTGCGGTTCCCAGGATTCGGCGGCCATCCCGTCGGCGCGTGGCTGCTCGTCCCCGACGGCGCCGAGAGATGCCGGGCTATCGTGCACTTTCAGGGCTACGGCGGCGGGCGAGGTCTTCCCCACGAATGGCTGCCGTGGGCCAGCGCGGGCTATGTAACACTTGTGGTCGATACCCGCGGTCAAGGCGCCCACCGCGACTCGGGAAGCGGCACACCAGATCCGGCCGGGTCGGAGCCTGCCGTTCCGGGGTTCATGACACGCGGGATCCTCCACCGCGACACCTACTACTACCGGCGTGTGTATACGGATGCCGTGCGTGCCATCGATTTCCTCCAGACACGCACCGAGGTCGACGCCGGTCGAGTCGCTGTGGCGGGCATCAGTCAGGGTGGGGGAATCGCGATCGCCGCCTCGGCGCTTCACGGCGCGGTCGCGGCATGTTTGGCCGATGTGCCCTTCCTTTGCCACTTCGAGCGGGCGGTAGGTCTCACGGACAGCGACCCGTATGCCGAGATCGTGCGCTATCTGCGTGCGCACCGTGACGACGTGGCAGTAGTGGCGAGCACGTTGGCGTACTTCGACGGCGTCTCCCTTGCGGCGCGGGCCACGGCGCCGACCTTGTTCTCGGTCGCCCTGCAGGACACAGTCTGCCCGCCGTCGACCGTTTTCGCAGCGTTCAACGCCTGGGACGCGCGGAGAAAGGAGATCGTGGTGTGGCCCCTCAACGGTCACGAGGGCGGCGGTGCCGACCAGTGGCCACGGCAGGTGAAGTTCCTCGCAGAATCGCTCCGGGCCGCATCGGAAGGCTGACATCGGTGGCGGCGCGGAGCGCGGGCTCCTTCGTGAGCGGATTCGCCAAACCGTCCGGGGGTCAAATCGGACGCCTGCAGTAACACGAAGTCGTTCGCGGCTACGATCAATGGGCTCCGGTTGAGGGAACGAGGACCGGCTTGACCACGCGCCCGCTGGCCATGTCAGCTTCGGCGCGGTTGATGTCGGAGAGGTCATAACACTCGACGATTTTCTCGAGCGGCAGGTCACCACGTTGCCACATCGCGACAAGCTGCGGAATGAACACCTGCGGCACGGCGCTGCCTTCGAAGCAGAACGTGACCCGCCGGCCCGCGAGAGCACGCGGCGTGACGCTCAACCGTCCGCCGGCCCCGACAAGAACTGCTCCTCCGGGTCGGCGCAACACCTGGATTGCCGCAGTCAGGAGCGGCGGCGCGGCCGTGGTCTCAAGGGTCCAGTGCATGCCGGGTCCTCCTGCGCGTACCCGATCGTCGAGGTCGTCGCCCCCCTCCACCGTGCGCGTGGCGCCCAACTCGCGAGCGAGGGACAGTCGGTGAGCATCGCGGTCCACGGCGACGATCTCGGTGGCACCGCATAACTTCGCGGCGACAACGCCGGCCAGGCCCACTGCCCCAACCCCGAAGACCGCCACCGAGTGTCCGGGCCGAACGTCCATCTCGTGGAAAACACTGCCCACGCCGGTTTGAACGCTGCACGCGAGGGGCGCAAGAAGCGCGAGCGGTAGTCCTGCGTCAACCCGTACCGCTGCGCGGTCTTCCACGACGGCATACTCGGCGAACGAGGACTGGCCGAACCATCGATCCGCGAGCGGCAGGCCGTCTGAGACCGCTTCCGCTGGTGGGCGGTTTCCCTGGCTAAGGCCCGTGAGATTCATCGCTTCGAAGTGGTCACAGTAGCCTGGGCTGCCGCGCAGGCAGTTCGTGCATCTCCCACAGGAGGCGAAGCTCATGATGACGGCGTCGCCTGGATGCAGGTCGGTCACTGCTGAGCCCACTTTGGTGACGATGCCGGCGCCCTCGTGTCCCGGGATTATCGGGCCCGTCACGTTCCAAACCTCGGGGTCGCGCGTGCGCAGATCTGTGTGGCACAGCCCGGTCCCTGCGATCTTCACGAGTACTTGGCTCGGTCCTGGCTCAGCCATCCGCACCCGCTCAAGAGAAAATGGGTCGTTCGGTGCGCGCAGGACAACCGAATTTATCGTCAGTGTCATGCGAGGGGCCCCTGCCTGCCCGCCTGTGGGGCAGCGAACAGTGCCCTGCTATGCACGAGTGCATCGATCTCCGTGGGGGTCAACCCGAGCAGCTCTTCCGCAACTGTTCGAGTGTGCTCGGCGAGACGTGGTGCGGGGTTCAACCGCGGCGTGAGGCCGCTCGCGAACAGCGCCTCGCCGCCCTGGACGATTAAGCTGCCAGACACTCCCGGTAGAGCGCTGTTGGCAAGGAGCGCTCTGCGGCTGACATCCACGTCATCGGTCAGCTCGACCTCGTGAACCACCGGCGCAGCCTTCACGCCGACGCGTTGGAGCACCGACGCCGCGGTTGCCGGATCGACCCCACTCACCCATGCCGAGATGATTTCGTCCAACTCCTCACGATGGGCAATGCGTTGCGAACGGCTTGCGAACCTGTCGAGCTGGGTGATGTCGTCGCGTCCTATCGCGGCGCACATCTCCTGGAATGCTCGGTCGCCGTCCACCTCCAGGTAGAGCCAGGTGTCCGCTTCACTTCCACCGGGCCCGGCGAACACTCCGCAGGGCGCGTCTGGCGCGTTCGGGCGTGCAGAAGCGAAGGCGGAGGCGTCGCGGATCAGGTCGAGTTGCGCGATCGTCGCGTTTCCTGCCTCGCCGGTGCGACGCGAACGCAGACACAGTGACACGGCGGCGATGGCGGCAAGTCGTCCCGCCAGGTGGTCGGGAAAGACGGTGAGCCCGTCGCCGTAGCTCCCGTTCTGACCCGGGTACTGCCACTCATGGGTCACGCCGGCGGAGGCGCGAACGAGCGGTCCGTATCCGAAGAGGCGCCGCGCGTCGGGGGACGCACCGAACGCGCTTCCTTCGACGGTCACGAGCGCGGGGTTGATCCGTTCGAGTGCCTTATGGTCAAGGCCGAGTGAATCGAGCGTGCCGGGCTTGAAGTTGCTCACCATCACGTCCGATACGGCAATCAGGTCGCTGAAGACCCTTCGGCCGAGGTCATGACGCAGATTCACGCCCATGCTGCGCTTGTTGCGATGTCCGCGCGCGAAGCTCGTGGACATCCCAGTGGCGAGCGTGGCGAGCCGCGATCCGTCCAGGTGATCTGGGCTCTCAATTTTTATGACGTCCGCCCCGTAATCAGCGAGCAGCCGTCCGGTTTCTGCTCCGGCAACGATCACCCCGAGGTCGAGAACGCGCAAGCCCTCAAGCGGCAGGGCTGCAGCATCCCATCCATTGAGGCCGTCGAAGAATCTCGAGGCTGTGCGCCACGTGCGCGACCGTGGGGCGGGAAACCGCATTCGGCGGCCATCGATGACGAAGATCCCTGCTTTTCCGGGGTTGGTGGCGGTGTCTCCGTCGGACGGCTCGGCCCCGCATAACTCGGATGCCGGGAGCGCCCCACTTGCAGGTCGGATAGCCGCGATCGGAACGCCACGCGCTTGGCCCTCGCGGACCGCTTCCTCCTGGGAAAGGTCGGCCAGGAGCCGACCGATCTCGGGGTACAGCTCGCGCGCTGCGGCCAGACGGACCTCGCCGTGCTCGAACCGCGGATCGGCGAAGGCAGCGGGTTCGCCCAGCCATCCGAACAGTCCTCGCCACTGGCCAGGGCTCAGGACGCAAATGCGCACCCAGCCGTCAGCAACGTGGAAAACGGGGTAAAGGTCGCGCGAATCCGGTCTCCCGATTGCCGCACTCAGATCTCTTGTCCCGAGAACGGTGCCCTTGATTCCGAAGGCCGGATCGAGGCCGTGGAACATCGCATCGGAGACGGCGAAGTCGATCGCTTGATCTTCTCGCGTACGAGCAGCGGCTACGACGGCAAGCAATAGGAGCCACACACCGTGCACCGCGGCCGTGATGTCGACGATAAACGCGGGTGGCATGAGCGGAGTGCGGTACTCAGGCAGGCCCGACCGCGCGAGCGCGCCCGAGAGCGCAAAGTGAACGCCGGCCGACGCGGTCCACCCGGAACGCGAACTCGTTCGTCCGAAGTCGCTAACGTCTATCCATATCGAGGGACCCTCTGCCGCGCGTCGTCCGAAGCCGGCCGCAGCGTACCGGCGCGCGGCACCGGAGGAGTCGTCGACGAGAACGACATCCGACGTTTCCGCGAGCGCCTCGATTTCGTCCGCCAGGAGCCCTCCGGAATCGCCGTGGGCTTCATCTGCGAGCTCGGTCGTCTCGTCGGAGCGTGCCTGTCGGATCACGTCCGCGCCGAGATCCGCAAGGAGTCTTGCCATGCCCGGGACAAGCTTACCGGTGAGATCGAGCACTCGAAGGTCGGTCAGCGGGGCGAGCCCGGTCTCTACCGCCATCAAGTATTCCGACCGATCGAGATCACCTGAACGTTGGTGTATTGCAGAACACCGTCGAGGCCGTTCTCGCTGCCGAGGCCCGACATCCGGTGGCCGCCCAGAGGAAAAGCGGGCGACAGCCGCTGCGTCTCGTTGACCCACACTATTCCCGAGTCGATGCGCTGCGCGACGCGCTCAGCGCGCTCCTGATCGGCGCCCCACACCGAGCCGCCGAGCCCGTACGCGGAGGCGTTCACCCGCTCGATCACCTCATCGTCATCGTGAAATCGCAGTAAGGGCACGATCGGCCCGAACGACTCTTCGGCGACGACAGGGTCCGCTTCCGGCGGGTCGTCCACGACGTGCGGGTGGATGTAGAAGCCTTGCCCCTCGGGGATTGCACCCCGCAGGTGGAAGGAGAGACCCCGGTGCGTCGCCGCCTCGATGAGCCCGCGCACGCGAATGTACTGATCACGGTTCGCAACGGGACCCAGATCGACATCGGGGTCCAGCCCGCTGCCGACGCGCACTCGCTCTGCGACCCGAACGAATTGTTCCGCAAACTCGTCGTAGATGCTCGCGTGGACGTACACACGCTTGGACGCGAGACAGTATTGCGCGTTGTTCGTGAAGCACGCCAGAAACACTTTCTCGGCCACGACATCTATGTCCACGTCGGGTAGCACGACGGCGGCGTCGTTCCCGCCCAACTCGAGGGTAACGCTTGCCATCGTGGCGGCGGCGGAACGCATGACCGCCGAACCAGTGGCTGTCGATCCGGTGAACACGATCCGCGCCACACGCGGATCGCTCGTCAGCGCAGCGCCGAGATCGTGCTCACCAGTGACGACGTTGAGTACTCCGGCGGGCAGCACCCCGCACACCAACTCGGCGATTCGCAGCGTCGCGACGGGCGTATAGGGCGACGGCTTCAAGACCACGGTGTTGCCGGTCAGCAGTGCCGGTGCGACCTTCCACATTGCGAGGGTTACAGGAAAGTTCCACGGTGCCAGAGCCGCAACGACACCCATCGGAACCCGCCGAACGCGCACGGTGCGCTCATCGTCCTCCTCTACGACCTCGTCCCACGGCACATCGATCTCAGCCATGTGGTCAAACCACCATGCTGACCGATCGATCTCGCCGCGAGACTCGGTCAGACGCTTGCCCTGCTCGCGGGTAAGCAGCACGGCGAGTTCTTCCTCGTGCTCGCGGAGCAGCGCCGCGATCTCCCGAAGCGTCCTTCGGCGTCGAGAGACGGGTGTGTTGCGCCACGCTGGGAATGCGCGTTCGGCGGCGGAGACCGCGTCAGATAGCTGCTCCAGCGATGCGCTCGCTGACCACGCGAAGACGCTCTCGTCGGCGGGATCTAGAATCCTAATCGGCTCTCGATTGCCGGCGACGAGTTCGCCGTCGATGAGGAGTCTCGTGGTGCGTGCTGCGGCGGTGTCGGGCATGATCGCGTTTCTGGGATCGGTGGATGAGCGGATTCGAGGGTCAGGCTCGTGATGGCTCGCGGGCGGCAAGGAAGTCCGCGACGAAGGCCGTATTGAATTGGCCATCGCGGAAGATTTCGCTGTTCAGGATCGCCGCGTGGAGCCGTGCCGTCGTCGTGACGCCATCCACACACAATTCATCGAGCGCGCGCAGGGCGCGCGCGATCGCCTCATCTCGGTCAACGCCCCACACGATGAGCTTGCCGATCATCGAGTCGTAGAAAGGCGGGATGACGTAACCCGATTCAATGTGTGTGTCGAGGCGGATTCCGAATCCCCCCGGGCTCCGGAAGCGCGCGACCGTGCCGGGCGCCGGCCGGAACCCCTGATCGGGATCTTCGGCGTTGATGCGGCACTCGATAGCGTGCCCCCGGAAAGCGACGTCATCCTGAGAAAGAGGCAACGGGTTGCCGGCCGCAATGTGGAGCTGAAGCTTGATCAGATCGATGCCGGTGACCATCTCGGTCACAGGATGCTCGACCTGGATGCGTGTGTTCATCTCGATGAAGTAGAACGTGCGCTCACGGTTGTCGAAGACGAACTCGACCGTGCCAGCGTTCCGGTAGCCGACAGATTGGCACAGTGCAATGGCTGAGCGCGCGAGTTGAGAACGCAGTTCAGAGTCGAGCACCGGCGAAGGGGCTTCCTCGATCAGTTTCTGGTTGCGACGCTGAGCCGTGCAGTCCCGTTCGCCGAGGTGCACCGTGGAGACGCCGTCCCCCACCACCTGGATCTCGATGTGCCGGACGTCGGTGAGGAACCGCTCGATGTAGACCGCCCGGTCGCCGAAGGCAACCTCCGCCTCTGACATGATCTCCGCGAGATCCCGTTCGAGCGTTTCGGGGTTTTCGACCACCCTCATCCCGCGACCCCCTCCGCCGGCCGCGGCCTTGATGAGTAGCGGGTAGCCGACCTCACCCGCGACGGCGAGCGCCTCATCGAATCGATCGATGGCACCCTCCGAGCCGGGCACCGTCGGCACACCGGCTTCGCGCGCAATCTTCTTCGCCTCTATCTTGTCCCCCATCCGGCGGATGATGTCGGACCCAGGGCCGATGAAGATGATCCCCTCTGCCTCGCACATAGCAGCGAACTCGCTGTTTTCCGCGAGGAACCCGTACCCCGGGTGGATCGCCTCCGCGCCAAACGTTAGCGCCGCGCTGACCACGGCATGAAGGTTTCGGTAGCTCTGCGCGACGCCCGCCGGGCCGATGCAGACTGCCAAATCTGCCAATTGCACCGGAAGGGAATCTTTATCGCCCTGGGAGTACGCCAGCACACTGCGAATGCCCATCTCCCTACAGGCGCGGATGATCCGCAACGCGACCTCACCCCGATTTGCGATGAGGACGCTCGAGAGGTTCCTAGACATCTGGCGTGATCACCAGGAGAGGCTGGCCGAATTCGACGGCCTGCTCGTTGGTCGCCATGATGCGGGTCACAGTACCCAGAACTCCCGCCTCGATGCTGTTCATGAGCTTCATGACTTCGACGATGCCGACAACCGTGGTCGGCGTAACTCGTCCACCGACGGATACGAACGCGGGTGCGGCGGGGCTCGGAGCGGCGTAGAACGTCCCGACCATGGGCGCAGTAATGACGACGTCTCCCGGTGCGGCGATCGTCGGTGGAGCGGGCGCGGGCGCGGAGGGGACAGGAGCAGTCGCCTCTCGCGCCGGGGGAGCGGCCGGTGGTGCAGGGGAAGTGGCCGGCGTCGTCGGTTTCCGTGAGGTGGCGATGTGTCCCTGGCCGCCTCGCGAGACGAATAGCTCGACATCGCCGTACTTCAGTGACAGTTCCTGCACGTCCGGCGTGAGGTTGACCCAGTCGATGATGGCCTTCAGTTCGCGAATGTCGGGCTGGTCAAGCGGCATGGTTGTCTCCTCGCTGAATTCTGATTCGCAGGTCTCCGGCGGCGAGCGATCTCGTGCCCGCCGGAAGTTTGTCGTAGAGCTCTTTCACGATGGACAAAAGATTGCCCGGTAGCTCGTCCGGGTTTCCCCCCGCGGCCACCGTCGCCTTCATTTCGTCGACCTGGCTGCCGGCGAACATCGCGCGAAGCAGGTGGTCGTCGATCGACTCGTCCGGGTGGTGCTCGTGCAGCGTGGGAAGCATCGGGCTTGGCTCGGTCGGCTCCAGTGGGATGTCGGACGCGCCGTTCGCAAGGATCTTCTCGCGCAGTCCCGCTTCGATGTCGCCAAGCAGTTGGCCGTAGTAGCCGAGCACGTACTTCTTGATCTCGTTCGGGACCACCTTGTATCGCTCGCCGGTCACCACGTTTAGCACCGCCTGGGTGCCGACGAACTGCGCGAAGGGGGTGATCATGATGGGATAGGCGAGCTCTGCACGAACCCGGGCGACCTCCATGAGAAGCTCGTCGTATCGTTGCTCGAGCCCGGCAGTCGCGAGCTGCGAGCGGAAGTTGGACAGCATGCCCCCCGGCGTCTGGTGCATGTAGTGCAGTCCGTTGTACTCGATCGGTACCCCGAGCGGCTTGTCCTCTGCCGCTGCAATCGCGCGAATTTTCTCACTGATCCCTTGTACGACGTCGTCTCGGACATTGACGACGTAGCCAAGGGCGCGCAGATCTCGGACGACGTTTTGCACGGACGGTTGCGCGTTGCCCGTCGCGAGCGGGGCTATCGACAAGTGCAAGGAGTCGGCGCCGGCCTCCGCTGCCTCCAAGCACACCAGCGGTGCGAGCCCTGTCAGCGAGTGCGTATGGACTTCGAGTGGGCGTTGCCCGATGACGTCCTTCAGGGCGGGCACCAATGAACGGATCCGCTCCGGAGTGAGCAACCCCCCAGCGTCCTTGAGCATGATGCGATCGACGTCCGCCTTCTCGATCAGTTCAATCGCTTTCGAGACGAATAGCTCGTCGGTGTGCACGGGGCTCTCACAGAACGAAACGGCCCCGAAAGTCTCTGCGCCGAGATGTTTGGCCCGAAGCAGGCCGCCGGCGATGTTGTCGACATCGTTGAGTCCGTCGAACGAGCCGATCGAACGGAAGCCGTTGGCATAAAGCCGCTCGACCCATGCCGTTATCACATCATCAGGGAGGAAGTCGAACGCAGCAAGATTGCGTGATCGGATCAGTGCCCGGAAGCGTGTACGCGGCGCCAGGCGGTGGGCTATACGAACCCGTTCCCAAGGATCCTCCTTGAGATATCGAACGGCCACGTCGAATTGGATTGGGGCAACCAGGTCGACATGCTCGAAGCCGGCGCCGTCGAAGTCGGCTGCCATGGACGCGATGTGCTCAGTGCGCATGCGAGTGGCCCACAGGCTCTGGTGCCCGTCTCGGAGGGTGGTGTCGATGATCCTGATCTCGCGCTGACTTCCGGCGACGCGTCCGCCCTGACTCATGATGGACGCGATCGACGGTCTCTCGCTCATCAACACTCACCCCTTCTCCATGCACCGCTTCGGGTTGCGACTACCACCGTGGCCCCCGGTTTCCGAGCGACAACCGACCGGGCGCCCGGTATGGTCATCCTAGGCCACATAGAGACCCCGGCCAAACGCGGGGGCGACGTCCGTTCTGATGGCACCCGCGTTACACATGACACGAAGGAGTCCCCGATGTCTCACCCGCTTTCCGTCCGACGGCCAGCATTGGCCGACATGATCGCTACGACCCGACCGCTCACTCGCATGGCGAGTAACGTTGCCCTCGTCGCGGCTGGAGTCGCGCTTGTCTCGGTGCTCGCGAAGGTGTCCTTCTTCATCGGCCCGATCCCGATCACCGGGCAGACACTGGCCGTCATCACCGTCGGCGCGGTATTGGGATCGCGGCGCGGCGCCGCGAGTCTGGCGACCTACTTGCTAATTGGGCTCGCGGGCGCCCCTATCTTCGCGGGGCCGGTTGCCGGCCCTGCATACGTCCTTGCGCCGTCTTTCGGATTCGTCCTCGGCTTCATCCCCGCTGCCTTCGTCGCGGGCTGGTTCGCGGAGCGTGCATGGGATCGGATGCCGTGGCTTGCCTTCGTGGGCTTCGTCGCCGCGTCAGTCGTGCCCTTTGTCTTCGGGCTGCCGTACATGGCGCTCATACTCGGGCCTGTCCAGGGAAACGCGGTCACCGTGACGAGCATCCTGGCCGTGGGGGTAGTACCGTTCATCATCCCTGGTCTCATCAAAGCGGCAGTCGCTGCGTTGCTGATCCCCGGTGCGTGGTTGCTGGTCAGGGCCACCGGCCGGACATCCGGCGGTTGAAGGCTGAGCGATAGCTCGCCGCGGCCGGAGCCTGGAAGCCCGTCGAGAAAGGTGGCTCGGATGACCGAACCTGCAGGGCGGGCAAGACGTTCGACCGGTCAACGCATTCTTTCGGATGCTGCATCACTTTTTCGGCGTCACGGATACGAAGCCACTACGACGCGCGAGATCTCCGAAGCGCTGGGGATCAAGAAGGCGACGCTCTACCACCACGTCTCGAGCAAGGAAGATCTGCTCTACCGGATCTGCCTGGCCGCCTTGCATGACGTCGAGGTCAACGCGAAAGCGGCCGTCGAGCAGGCTGAGGCCCGCCCGCGGGAGCGTATTCGGGCGATGATCCACGGGCACACCGTGGCCATGCTGGCCGAAGTGGACTTCAGTCACACCATGCTTACGGACATGAGGTCGTTGTCAGGCGACCGTCTCAATGAGGTCGTGCAATTGCGCGATTCCTATCAGAACTGGACCGAGTCGCTCGTCCGCGAGGCGCAGGAGTCTGGTGACCTGCGGGAGGACGTGCCTGCGCCCCATCTGACTCTCGCACTGTTCAATCTGCTGAATTGGACGATGTTTTGGTACCGAGCGGACGGAGACCTCGCTCCCTCGCAGGTGTCCGAACTGTTAACGACGATGTTTCTGGATGGCGCGAGCCACCGCTGACCCTCGTCAAGGGGTTACCGGAGCACCGGGTCCCCCAGGCCATTAAGCAGTTCGAGTTGGGATCGATGTGGGGAGCTCTCCCAGTCACCCGGGCCGAGGCATGCAAACGCGCCGCAACGCACGGCAAGGTCCACCCGCTCGGCGGCCGAGCGGCCCTCAAGAAACCCGGTCAGATACCCGGCAACGAAAGCGTCGCCGGCGCCAACGGTGTCGACGACCGTGACGCCGATTGCGGGAACTTCGGCAAAGTTGCCGTCGATGTACGACACGCAGCCGCGACTTCCGAGCTTGACGATCGCCTGTCCGGGCCCGAGCTGAGAAAGACGCCTGCTGAGATCCGCGGGCGACCCTTCTCCGACCAAGAGTTCTGCCTCCTCGACGCCGGCGAAGACGATCGTCGCCTTCGCCGCAAGACGTCTATACACAGGTGACGGATCTCGGTCCCTCCAGAGGAAAGATCGATGATTGACGTCGAATGACACCGGCACGCGGAAAGCATGCGCAAGGTCGATCAGCCGATCGACGGCTTCAGCCGCGCTGGAGGAGATCGCCGGAGTGATGCCTGTAACGTGAACGACGCCCGCGAGGCGGACCATCCCCTCGTCGACATCCTCGGGTGAGATCATGCTTCCCGCGCTGCCGTACCGGTGGTACCTAACCCGAGTGACCTGCGCGACCGGCTCCTTGATCATGAGACCGGTGGGCGCCGCGACCTCCACGCGTGCATGAACTTCGACGGACTCCCCGCGAAGTTCACGGAGGACTCGTCGGCCAAGGGCGTCGTCGCCAACGCGGCCGATCCACGCAGATGGCAGACCCAGCCGAGCGACACCGATGGCGACGTTGCTTTCAGCGCCGCCTACGCCGATCGCCAGCTCGTTGGCGTGTTCGAGCGCTAAGGGGGCGGTGGGGCGAAGCAGCGCCATGGTCTCTCCTAGGGTGAGCAGCCCACCGTTCATCCCTGCACCTCCTTCACGAGCCTGGCCGCCTCGCGGCTCAGCTTCTCGATTTTTCGGTAGTCCCGCGCAGCTAGGACGTCTGACGGTGCAAGCCAACTCCCGCTGACGGCAGGGACTGCGGGATGCCGCAGATACCGCGCTGCGTTCAGCGGGGAGACGCCGCCGCTTGGCACGAAGGCCAATGTGGGAAACGGCTGGGCGAGCGCGGCGACAGCGTTGAGCCCGCCGAGCTGATCTGCAGGGAAGAACTTGACAGCGCCCAGGCCGCCGGTGAGGGCTCTCTGAGCTTCCGTCGCTGTCGCTGCTCCCGGAAGCACGGCAAGTCCGAGGTCCGTAGCTCGGGAGACCACACGTTCGTCCAGCCCGGGGCTGATGACGAAGCGCGCGCCCGCCTCCGCGACGCGGTCGACGTCCTCCGCCGTGAGAACGGTGCCTGCGCCCACGTGGAGTGTCTCGGTCGCTGCTGCAGCGGCGATCGCTTCAAGCGCCGAAGAGGTTCGGAGAGTGATCTCGACGCAGCCGATGCCGCCGGCGGCCAGCGCTGCGACGACGTGTGGTGCCGTCGAGGCATCATGAATCGTGACGACAGGAATGATCAGTTGGCCGTCCAGAACACCCGGTAGCGCGATCACGCTGAGTTCCCTTCGGTTGATGGTGTCCATCTCAGGACCTCGCGAGTTCGACGCGCGTCGATGAGTGCTTCCCGCCCGACGAGCGGTCGGATCAGCGGTACACCGGAGTAGTAGCGTCGGACGAGTTCGGAGGTGGGTTCGTCGCTAAATGTCTGCGGCTCCACCACCCAGAGCCGCTCGTGTCCGCGGAAGTCGACGAGGATTGCCTGCTCGATCGCGGTGGCAACCGACACGTGGGTGCAGTACCCGAAGAGACCATTGACAGCCCAGTCAAGCCCGAAGCGATCTATACCGGCTTGTGCATCGGCAGCATGGGCCAGCACGGCGTGCAGGCGAAGGCTGACCACGCTAAGTGAGTCGTGGCGGCGAACGAGTGAGTCAGCCTGCAGCTCCTGAATCTGTTTCGACAGGCTATAGCCGTCCTCCGTCCGTGAGGGATGTTCAAGATCGACGGGCAGGTAATCGAAACGTGGTTGCCTGCTCCAAGCCATCCCGATGGCATTGACGCTTGAGGCTTGCACGACCCGACGGATGCCGAGCTCTGCGGCGGCAGAAAGGACGTTGTACGACGAGGTCACATTCGTGTTGTGCACCTGCCACTCCGGCGCCGTCCGCGGGTTGTTGATTGCAGCGAGGTGCACCACGGCGTCCGCGCCACTCAGCGCGGAGCGGGCGGCGTTATAGTCCGTCAGATCGGCTACGGAGGACTCGGACGCCCCCGGCTCACCAGCCGGCGGCCGACGGATGTCGATACGGATAGCCTCGTGGCCGGCAGCGCTGAGGTGGGCGGAGACTATAGATCCGACTATTCCGAGAGCACCTGTGATGGCGACCTTCATTGTTTGTCCTTCTCCGTTGCATTGGTCGGGATGAAACGAGTCAGACCCACCGCAACGGTGAATCGACGGCGTCCGCCCGGCTCGAGGGTCAGCATCCGCAAGTTGTCCGCACCGGGCGGAGTCGTCGACGGTTCGATGGCGTATACGTATCCGCCCCCGGCCCATCGGGAATCGACGGAGGCACCTGACTCACGCCAGATCCACGCATATCGAAGGTCGGGATCGTCCCAGCTGAGTTCCACTGCAAGGCCGAGGAGTGGATTGCTCACCCTCGCGCGGCCCGCTCCTTGGACGGCGACGGCACCGAAGAGTCGACTGCCGTCGAGGGCAGGAATATGGCGGGGATTCGCCCCGCCCGGCCCCCCGGGCTCGGTCGAGATGAGGAAGAAGTCATCCCCAGGCAGTTCGACTTCGCACATCGGCCCCAAAAAGGGAGCGCCGAAGGCCGGGTGGTGCTGGTAAACGTAGCGGTGAGCCTGGTCTGACATGTTGTGGAGACTGTCCTCCACGCTCACCACGTCCCCGTTCACGCTGATCGACCTCTGAATATGGAAAGGGAGTTCGGTCAGCCGCACATGGGCCTCGATCCGAGAGTCCTGCACGCGCGTCAACTCCCACTCCAGCGCGGACGCCTGGCCGTGGTACCGCCGTTCCACCCCGTCCACGGTTGTCGAAGGGCCTGCGTGAGGGACGAGCACCTGCCATCCACCGGAGTAGGAGTCCATCCAGGCTTCCTCGCTGTCCCGAGGGCTTGTCTGTGGCACCGGTCGCACCGCGTCGGAGCTGACGGCCCAGGGCGTGCGCATCAAGACGTCGATACCGGTTGCCCTGTCGGTCAACGAAGCGACTTCTGCTCCTCGACCTAGATCGACGACAGCCTCGACCGTCGGCGTTCGAAGGCAGTAACGGCTCACTCTCACGGCCTTTCACTCGTCTTGGGACACATCGCATCCCATCTTCGTCGGATTTTCTATATTCTATATGTAACTACTTCCTGAAGATTGGTCGATCATGACAACTGTGACCGGTCTCGCCTTCCCTGGCGAGAGCACCGTGGCCCTGCGCGAGTTTGATATCCCCTCTCCTGGCCCGACGGAAGTGCGCATATCCGTTAAGGCGTCAGGCATCTGTGGGAGCGACCTGCACTCGTACATCGCTCCCAGCGGGCTTCGGGCACCTGATGGAACAACGCTCATCGCTGGGGGGCATGAGCCCGCCGGGGTGGTCGAGTCGGTCGGATCGGCGGTGACGGGTTTCGCTGTCGGTGACCGTGTGCTCGTGCATCACATTCTGGGATGCGGCACGTGCGACAACTGTCGACGAGGCTACCCCGTCGTCTGCCGCAGCGCCGCCCGCATCGCATACGGAGGCGGCAGGAACGGTGGACACGCGCCCCTGCTACTCGTCGAAGAGCGCTCGCTCATCCTGCTCCCAGAAACCTTGAGCTTCATCGATGGCGCGATGATCGCCTGCGGGGTGTCCACGGCATATTCGGCGTTGCTCAAAACGGGCGTGCGTGCCGGGGACCGGCTGCTCGTGACAGGAATGGGTCCTGTTGGCCTTGCCGTGACGCTGCTCGCAGCGAACATGGGTGTCTTCGTCATCGGTTCCGATCCCAACGCAGACCGGCTGGCTGAAGCGACGCGCCATGGACTGGCACATGCGTTGTCCGCAACGGATGCGGCGGCAGAACTCGACGCGCTCACCGGGGGCTTCGGCGTCGACGCGGCCATCGAATGCTCGGGGGCCGTCCCCGCGCGATTGCTTTGCCTGGAGGCGGCCGGAACCTGGGGACGCGTGGTCTACGTCGGCGTCGGAAGGCAGGACCTCACATTCAGTCCCACGGATCTCGTCCTCAAGAAGCTGCTGACCGTACGGGGGTCGTGGGTGTCGAGCATGGCCGAGATGGAGGAGGTGACCCGACTTCTCGCGCGGACCGGAATCCATCCGGACTCCCTGGTGAGCGAGACCTACGACCTGGCGGCGGGAGAGGAGGCTTACCGACGCTTCGCGGATGGCGCAACCGGAAAGCTCGCCTTTGTATATACATAATTTCATGCATAATATAGAAAATACGGGTCCAGAAACTCCGTCCCGGACTCAATGCGGAGTCAGCCTTCGCGGCGGGTGAGCACTAGAGCACGTTCATCATCAATCTGAAAGAGAGCAGTTCATGAAGCGCATCCACAGTGCAGTGGCGCTGGCCGCGGCAGCCGCGCTCGCCCTCACGGCGTGCACCGCCGACGAAAGTGGAAACGAAGCGGGGGCTCCTGGAGTTCCACAATCGGAAGAGGAAGTGACGAAGCTCACTGTGCTGGTCACAGACAGCCCGAGTGCCACGTTCCTCAAAGAGGCAGGAGCTGAGTACACCGCAAGCACCGGAATCGACGTTGAGTTCGTATCAGTGCCGAACGCCCAACTGCCCACGAAGATGATCCTCGCGGGCCAAGCAAACCAAGCGACTTTCGACATTGCTCAGTTCGACGCCTTGACGATGCCGACGATCGTCCCCTCCGGCGCTCTGCAACCGCTGGATACCTTCATCGATGCGGATGAGGCCTACGACATCGATGACTTCCCCGATGCTCTGCAGGAGTATTCGAAGTACGAAGACGTGACCTACGGGGTGCCGCTGAGCACCGAGCCGTTCGTCAATTTCTACCGCACCGACCTGTTCGAGGAACTGGGCCTCGAGCTTCCGACCACGTGGGAAGAGGTGAACGAACAGGCGGCCGAGTTCTCGGATGCGGGCTACTACGGGTACTGCGGTTACTGGGGGCCTGCGCTGTCGGCACGGGCGTACACGGAGCGGCTGTACTCCTCGGGTGGCCGGTTGCTCGATCCGGAGACCAACGAGCCGCTGCTGAGCACGGACTTCGCAAAGCAAGTCATGGAGGACTATGTGGCCCTGGCGCCATTCTCGCCGGAAAGCACGTACAGTTCTGGTCAGACCGGTGCGACGACCGCCTTCACCCAGCTCGACTGCGCGCAGATGGTGGCCCCTTCCGGATGGTACGGAGTCCTGGCGGATCCCACGAGCTCGAATGTCGCCGACACCTTCAGTGCGGGTCTTCCACCGATGAGCGATGGCGGTGATTTCGAGCCCAAGCACATCCTCTACGGCTGGCTGGCCGGCGTGTCCGCTCAGTCGCCGCATCAGCAGGGAGCCTGGGACTTCCTCTCCTTCGCGCTCGGGAAGG
>NZ_BAAAPK010000003.1 GCF_039531105.1 Microbacterium lacus | reverse complement strand
GATCAAATGGGCAGAACTCTGCGCAACCGCAGTCATCATCCTCGCCCCCATCGTGCTGTTCACCCTCGTCATGCAACGACCACTCGTCAAAGGCATCACCGCCGGCAGCCTCAAATCATGACCCACGCCCGAGCCATCCGCGGATGAGACTCGCCCGATCTGACCCTGAAGAATTGAGGACGAACGCCAATTGATACGGACGACGGCTTTGGTCAAAGCCGGGACACGAGAGCGGACCAGTCCGAGCGGGCAATCGCTCACCCGCGGAATCGAGTCCGCCGCGGCCATCGCGCAGGCGATCGGGGATGACCGCCGCGTTCGGCGGGGTGACTGCCGCGGTGGTTGGGCGGAGACCGACGATATGACAATCGCCTACCGCGCACGCGACTCTCGGTCAGCACAGCTCGATCGGCGACCTCTCGGGCTCCATCGACGGTCCCGCCCCTCAGCGACGTCCAGGTCGGAGCGACGTCGCATGCGCGCGCCTTCAACACGACCGTGTCGCCGAGCGTGCAGGACATCGCGAACGCTCGGGCCTTCTTCGTCGAACACGAGCGCCGTGGGCGGACACGGCCTTGACCGAAGTGACCGGCCTCGATCGTTTGGGTGGAGAGAATCGATCGCCTCGCGCGCAGCTTCAGAGCATGGCTGGGCTTCGCTCTTTGCTACCGGTTCAACCAGCACAACTTTCGTCGACCCTGAGGCAGGCAAGACCAAACTGGCGAACCTTGGACCGGTGTGGCTGGCAGCCAAGAAGGCCTCTTTGAAGCCCTCCTCCTACTCTCCGATCGAGACAGCCTGGCGCCTCCGCGTTGAACCGACCTGGGGGCGATGGGAGCTGTCGGAGATCCGTCACACCGACGTGCGAGCGTGGGTCGCAAAGCTGTCCGGCGAGGTCGGTGCGACAGTCACAATCCGCACGTTCGGCGTGCTCGCCAGCATCCTTGACGACGCCGTCTACGACGGTCTCATCGCTACAAACCCCGCTCGCGTCGCGCGCGTTGGGCTGCCGAAGAAGATGCGCGGCAAGCACGGCTACTTGACGCACTCGGAGGTGGCGCGTCTCGCTGCTGCATCAGGACCGCACATGCTCCTGGTGCTCACCCTCGCCTACACGGGGATCCGCTGGGGCGAAGCCGTTGCTCTGGAGGTCAAGGACCTCAATCTTCGCCAGAGTCGACTTCACATTGTCACGAACGCCGTGGAGGTCAACGGTACTCTTCACATCGGCAGCCCGAAGTCCAACCGTGCCCGTCGCGTTCCCGTGCCCACCTTCCTCATGCACGAGCTCGCCGCCATGGTTGCCGATCGCTCACCGCACGCGCTTGTCTTTCCCAACGAGCGCGGAAAGCATATGCGCCGGACTCGTGCAAGCAGCGGCTCGAGATCCTGGTTCAAGACGGCACTCAAACGCGCCGACCTTCCACCGATGACCCTTCACGACCTCCGCCACACCGCCGCGTCGCTCGCGGTCCAATCAGGTGCGCACGTCAAGACGATCCAGCGCATGCTCGGACACACCTCCGCTGCGATGACACTCGACGTCTACTCCGACCTCTTCGAAGACGACCTTGACGCTGTCTCAGCTGCGCTCGATGAGGCCGCGATGAAGTCAGGACTTGGTGACCTCTTTGCTCCGCCACAGAAGCCTGCGCCGCCGTCCCCGCGGCCAGCAGTAAAGGCAAGGCCGCCGATCAACTCGCACGGGATCGGCCTAACCTGACGCACTCAGGCCACAGCCGTCCTGGAAGCACCCAACCCCCGTCCGCGGGTGGCGTTGTCGGCTGCGAGCATGCCGCCCGTACGCACTGCTTTGGGCCGCCGAAGAACACCTGAGACGCATTCTTTACGCAGTTCTTACGCAAGTCGCGGAGCCGGCGGTTTGACCACGGTCGCGATCCCAGTATTTGCAAGGGATCGGAGCGGGTGACGTGTGGCGGAGACGGAGGGATTTGAACCCTCGGTCCCCATAAGGGGACTCCACCTTAGCAGGGTCAAACGGCCCGAACCCCTGGCCGACCCCGCATCGCCCATTTCACCGCGGAATCACGCGAGTTTTCAAGACTGATCTGGCTCTTTTTGATGTCAATCCAATCGCTCGCAACGCACTCCACACACTCGGCACTCATGATTGCTCCCGTTCCTCAGCATGCTCGGGGTCACCTGGGGGTCACCCCACGCGAGACCGTATCCACCCTGCGCCCGAACGAGCCAACCCCGCGGCACGCATCGATTGCACTCGACGGATCCCCTCTTGCGGGCAGCGTTCACTGATGGCTCCGCGTTGTGCGTGAGCGCTACGTTCGAGGCATGGACGATCGGGACAACGCGTAGGCGCGGCCCCCGACGGCGCGCGCATCGTCGTGGGTGAAGCGCGGGAACGACAGCGACCACTCTTCGTCCACGAGGTCGTCGAGTTCGGTGTCCGGCATTGTTCTCTTTGCTTGTTCGCTTCGCCTGCAACGAGCAACTCTGCCGCTCAGGGCGCGGTTGTCACCTCGATGCGCGTTGCGAGCGCCGCATCCGACGACCCCCCGATGAACACGTCGAAGGCTCCGGCCTCGACGTCGAAGCCTGGCGTGAGGTGCGACTCCGACCAGAAGGCGAGGTCCTCGAAGCAGAGATGGAACGACACCGACCGCGACTCTCCCGCCTCCAGGTGCACCTGGGAGAACTTTCGCAGCACTCGGATCGGCTGCACGCGATGGGCGACGAGGTCGTGCACGTAGAGTTGCACGATCTCGTCTCCCGCACGCTCGCCGACGTTGGTCACGGTGATCTCCAGACCGAACGTTGCCCCGTGCCGCAGACTGTCGAGGGACAGCGTCTCGGTCGACACGCGTGCTTCCGAGTACTCGAACCGGGTGTAGGTGAGGCCGTGTCCGAAAGGGAGCAGAGGCCCGAGGTCGAGGTCGAGGTACTTCGAGGAGTACTTGTCGTCGACGTTGTTGGGACCGTGGAGGGCCGGGTCCCACTTCGTCGGTTCCAGCTGGCCGCCGACGGTTGCGGGGCGTCCCGTGTTCTCGTGGCTGTAGAAGATCGGCACCTGGCTGCTGCTCCGGGGCAGCGATACGGGCAGCTTGCCGGACGGCGCGGTGCGCCCCGTAAGCGCGGAGACGATCGCGTGCGGTGCCTCGGTTCCGAGGTGCCAGGCCTGCAGCACGGCCGGCGCCCGATGAAACCATTCGCTCAGCGCGAGTGGCCGACCACTCTCAATGACCACGATGAAGGGCACCCCTGTGTCTGCGATGGCATGGATGAGCGCCTCCTGCTGGCCGGGTAGGCGCAGGTCGCTTCGCGACGCGGCCTCGCCCGAGAGGTTGCTCGGCTCGCCGACGAACACGACGACCAGATCGCTCTCCGAGGCCCGCGAAGCCGCCTCCGCGGCAAGCGACGGTTCGTCTCCCCCGAGGAACGTCGCGCCCAGGCTCAGCATGACCTCCGTCTCGGGGAGTCGGCGACGCAGCTCGTCCACGATGCTCCCCGACGGAGTGGCGAACGACTGAACCCAGGCCCCGAGGTGATCGGTGCTGTTCGCGTGGGGGCCGGTGACCAGGATTCGCCTGGGCTCGGCGAGAGGCAGCAGTGCGTCGTCGTTCTTGAGCAGCACCATCGATGACGCCGCGACGTCACGGGCGATCTGACGGTGTTCGGGGGTCGCCTCGAGGATCTCGCGTTCGGGATCGACGTACGGGTCGTCGAAGAGTCCGAGGGCGACCTTCAGTGTCAGGACCCGACGAACGGCGTCGTCGACGACCGTGGGCGAGAGCTCCGCGTCGGTGAGGACGTGGATGCCGTCCTTCACCAGGTTGCCTCCCATCTCGACCGTCAATCCCGCGCGGAAGGCGAGGAGGAGTGCTTCGGAGGGGTTTGCCGCGACCCCATGCGGGATCAGGTTCATGACTCCGTCCGCATCCCCGACGACGACGCCCTCGAACCCCCACTCCTCCCGCAGCACCTCGGTGAGCAGGCGCCCGTTGGCGTGCACGGGAACGCCGTCGATGGTGTTGAACGCCGCCATGACGGTCGCGGCGCCGGCCTCGAGCACTGCCTTGAAGGGCGGGAGGTAGGTGTTTCGGAGGCGGTACTCGGACATGTCGGTCGTGTTGTAGTCGCGACCGCCCTCTGCGTGGCCGTAGCCGACGAAGTGCTTCGCGCACGCGGCGATGGCGCCGGCCGCGGCCAGGTCGTCGCCCTGGTACCCCCGCACCATCGCCGCGCCGAAGGTGCTGTTGAGGAGGACGTCCTCCCCGAAGCCCTCCACCACGCGCCCCCACCGCGGGTCGCGCGAGACGTCCACCATCGGGGAGAAGGTCCAGTTCACGCCCCCGGATGCCGCCTCCCGGCCGGAGATGCGGGCGACGACCTCCGCCAGCTCCGGTTGGAAGCTGGCGGCGAGAGCGAGCGGTGTCGGGAAGATCGTCCGCTGGCCGTGGATGACGTCGAGACCGACGAGCAGCGGGATACCGAGCCGCGTGTGCGTCACCGCGTGGCGTTGCATCGCGTTGGTCGCCTCGGCGCTGCCCTGCCAGAAGATGCAGCCCATGCCGGCAGAGACGAGGTCGCGCGTGCGTCCCGCATCCGGGTGATAGGTGATCTGCAGCTGCCCGAGCTTCTCCTGCCAGGTCATCCGGGCGAGGAGGTCGTCGACGAACTGGTCATTCACGAGGGTTTCCTTTCGAGACGATCGCGGGGCCGTCGACCGACCACGGGTGCAGCGTGGCATAGCGGTACCACGTCAGTTCTTCCATGAGCCACAGATCCCGCTCGGACGAGCGCGAGTACCGTGCGAGCAGGCTTCCCCGCTGATGTTCGACCTGTCCGGGACCGCGGGGTGCGATGACGGTGACGCTGGCGAAGACATCCGCCGAAAGCAGCCCCTCGCCCACGTGGACGACCGGCGAGGTGGCGAGGATGAAGCCGGATGCCCCGTGTCCACTCGAGGCCAGCATCTGGCGGGCCGCTGACGCGGCCGAGGCGCTGATGTCGGCATCCGTCAGCACGTCCAGACCGCGTTCGTTGTAGCCGTGGCAGAGGCCCATCAGCGAGTTCCGGAGCTCCAATGTCAGCAGGGTGCGTGGGGAGACTCCCTCATCGGACACCCCTCGCACCCCCGCCGGGACGGTGACCCACGACTGCCGGTCGGCGAGGTGCTGCTCGAGATGCGGATCCGGCTCGCGCCGCCACGGTGTGGTGGACAGGAGGGGTCGCCACGCCAGCCGACGGAACTTCCACACGCCGTCGTGGAGCGCGAACTCGTTGTCGTAGGACCCGACGACGTAGCGGAGCGTCGGGCCCTTTCCGTCTTCCTCGGCGTGCGATGCCACCGTCCCCAACGTCGTCCATGACGCCCGAACCACTCCGCTGCGGTCCTCCGGGCGGATGTACTGCGTGGCAGGAAGGTGATTGCGCCACTGACCGGTGGGACCCATGTCGTCCAGCAGCACCTCTGCCTCCGGGCACAGCAGGTCGTCGATCTCGGCAGTTCGACCGGACTGCGAGAGCAGCAGCATCCGGCTCTGCGCGAACTGCACTCCGTAGAGGATGCTCGGTTTCATCGTGCGGACGCACCTCCTCGGGGAAAGGGATGCTCCACGAGGTGCATCTCGCGGCGGGTGGCGTAGGTGTCGTCCCTCTCGGCGTCCCAGACCCAGATCGGCTGCGCCATCATGAACCGCGCGTGCAGTTCTCGGATGCGCCACGCGCCGTGCTCCCTGACGAGGAGGTCGTCCCAGATCTCGAAGGCGGCCCGCACCGAGTACGGCGGTGAGAAGAGCTCCGGCGAGAAGTTGAGCACCAGGTAGCCGAACGTGGGAGCGATGATCCGTGCCTGCGCGCGGTCATCTTCGATATCGATCAGCGGCGTGCAGATCTGCCATCCCGTGTGGAAGGAGTCCTCCCGCGGTGAGACCTTCGCAAGGTCGGAGAACTTGCGGCGGATGTCGTCGAAACCCGTCACCGTGTCGCCGGCGATGTCGAAGAGCGGATCCGTCTGGCTGAAGATGTGGGGGATCTCCTCGTGCCGGTGGACGGCGTACGCCTGTTCGTAGAAGTACTTGAGCTGCTCGATCTCCAGCACGTCATCCGCATTCATCGGCGGCGTCGTTCCCCCAGTGGGGCCGCCACGTTCGGACAGGCTCACGCGGGCAGCAGTCGTTCGGAGAGGAATGCCACCGCGCGCTCGAGCTGCGGCATCGGGTCCACGTCATCGAAGACGTGTCCTGCCCCAGGGACCATCACAACCTCCACCGGTACGCCGGCGTCGATGAGCAGGTCGGCGAGGACCGTGGACTGCTGCGGCGGCACGGCCCTGTCTGCTTCCCCGTGGATGAAGAGGAAGGGCGGCGAGGTCGGGGTGACGTGATGGGTCGGCGAGACGACGCGGTGTCCCTCCTCCCGATCGTAGGGAGAGCCGTCCAGCAGGACGTCGATGGGCGGCGCGAGGATCTCGCCGAACTGCTCGAGCATGATGCGCTTGACGGGCTCGGGCAGGTTGTCCTGCGAGGGCATGGTGGCGACGTCGGTCACGGGGTAGAAGCAGACGGCCGCCGCGACGCTGCTGTCACCCGTGGGAACACCGATGGTCCCTTCGAGGTCGGGGTCTCCGGCGATCGTGGCGCACAGTGCCGCCAGGTGCCCGCCCGCGGACTCCCCCCAGACGGCGACCCGTTCGCGGTCCAGGCCGAGGTCGTCCGCGTACGCCCGCAGATAGCGGATCGCCGCCTTGGCGTCGTGCAGCTGAGCGGGAAACGCGGCCTCCCGGGCGTGCCGGTAGTCGATCGTCGCGACCGCGATGCCGGCGTCGATCAGGAGCTGATCTACGGAGCCGATCGGCCAGTTGGGGGGAAGGAGCGCGCGGCCGCCGAACATCCAGGCACCACCATGGATCCACACCACAACGGGCACCGGAGCATCTGCGGCGGCGCCGTGCGGGACGTGGAGGTCGAGCTGCAGGTTCCGATATCCGATGGGCGCTGCGTAGGTGATCCCGGCGAAGGTGTCGGCTCCGCGGGGCCGTGGAGCCCGCACCGTGGGTGGGTAGAACGGAGGGACGAACCCGTTCTGCATGGCGGGGGCGGTCAGCTGGGACGGCGAAATGGTCATGATGTCCTGATGGGTCGTCGGTGAGGGCAGTATCTGCCGTCAGCGCACAGCCGTGATCGATTCGGTCTGCGAGCTGAGGAATGTCCGACGCTCCTCGCGACGGACTCTCTGCTGAGCGGGGTCGGCGATCGGTGCCGCCAAGAGCAGCGCGCGGGTGTACGGATGCTGCGGATCCGAGATCACATCCTCCGTGGGACCCGACTCGACGATGCGGCCTGCGCGCATGACGGCCACGGTGTGGCTGACGTGGCGGACGACGTCGAGGTCGTGCGTGACGAAGAGAAGGGCGACGCCGAGACGATCCTGGATCTCCTGGAACAGCGCCAGCACGCGCGACTGAGTGGACTGATCCAGCGCGCTGACGGGTTCGTCGCACACGATCAGCCGAGGCTCACGGCAGAGCGCTCTGGCGATGGCGATGCGCTGTCGCTGCCCGCCGGAGAACTCGCGCGCATAGCGATTGCCGGAGTTTGACGGCAGGTGCACCTGATCCAGCAGCTCGCGAACGCGCCGATTCGCATCATTGCGGGAGGTCCCTGTCACGAGAAGCGGCTCGGTCAGGATGTCGGCCACCGTCATCGCGGGATTGAGCGAGGTGTACGGGTCCTGGAAGACGACTTGGATGTCGCGGCTCAGCGCCCGACGCTCACGCGCCCGGATCCGCGCGATGGAGCGACCATCGAATCGGACGTCACCTGCGGTGACGGGGGCGAGTCCGAGGACGGCGCGGCCGATGGTCGTCTTCCCGGAGCCGGACTCGCCGACCAGCCCGAGGGTCTCACCGGGCCGGATCTTCAGGCTGACGCCGTGGAGAGCGCGGAACCCCCCGCGCCGGAACCGGCCGGGGTATTCCACCACCAGATCCTCAACGACCAGGAGGTTCTCATTGGCATCGTGTGCAGCGTTCATCGGTCGCTCCCTCCGTGCTCACCGGGCGGTTCGTCGGACGCGGCGACTGCCGATCCATCGCTGGGATCGGCGGAGGCGAGAGCCGAGTTGAGCAGCATTCGCGTGTACTCGTGCCGGGGAGCGGCGAAGAGCTCCGCGACGGCTGCCTCCTCGACGATCTCGCCGGCGCGCATGACGGCGACGCGGTCGCAAATGTCGGCGACCACCCCGAGATTGTGGGTGACGAGCAGGACACCCATCTCCCTCTCGGTCTGCAGGCTGCGCAGCAGCTCGAGGACGTCCGCCTGCACCGTGACGTCAAGCGCCGTGGTGGGCTCGTCGGCGATCAGCAGCTTGGGGTTGCACGAAACGGCCCCGGCGATCAGAACGCGCTGCGCCATTCCGCCCGAAACCTCATGGGGGTACGAATGGAACACCCTCTCGGGATCCGGTATGCCGACGCGAGCCAGGAGCCGGAGCGCTTCGTCCTTGGCCTCCCGCCTCGACAGGCCGAGGTGCTGCCGCATGGGCTCCGTGAGCTGGAAACCGATGCGGAACGCCGGGTCCAGGTTGCTCATGGGCTCCTGGGGGATGTAGCCGATGCCGATGCCGCGGAGGGCGTTGCGCTGCACGGAATCCAGGAAGAGGAGGTCCACACCGTCGAACGCCAGGGTCGCCGCACTGAGAGTGGCCTCCTCCGGGAGCAGTCCGAGAATCGAGAAGGCCGTCTGCGACTTGCCAGACCCGGATTCCCCGACCAGTCCGAGGACGGTGCCGCGCTCGAGTCGCAGGGAGACGCCGTTCACGACGACGGCCTCGGACTCGTCCGGACGAGGGTAAGACACCTTCAGGTCGTCGACGATGAGGAGGGCCCGATCGGCGCCCGCGCGGGCACCCGTGGGCGAGGCATCCGTCTTCTCCCGCGTCTGCGCGCGGGCGGCGGCCTGTCGGCGGGTGACCTTCGCGCGGCGTCGGTCGGCGGGTGTGGTGTCGCCGGCCAGCGCATCGCGCAGTCCGTTTCCGATGAGCGTGAAGGCGACCACCGTCAGCACGAGGGCGACGCTCGGCCAGCTCAAGAGCCAGGGAGCGTTGTAGACGTTCTGGGTGGCGTCGGAGAGCATCATTCCCCAGCTGGCGCGATCAGCCGACCCCAGCCCGAGGAATGCGATTCCCGCTTCGATTCCGATTCCGGCACCGGCCAGGAGGGCGGCGTAGATGATGGTGGGCTTTATGACGACCGGCAGGATGTGGCGGCGCATGATGCGGGTGTCGGTCAGGCCGGAGACCTTCGCCGCGTCCACGTACAGCTCCTCGCGCACGGCCCGGACAGAGCTGCGGATGAGGAGGAACACGGTCGGGGCGATCAGGACACCGAACACCGCCAGCGCGAGGGCCGAGCTGCGCCCGACCCGTGCGAGGACCACCAGGAGCACGACGATCGCAGGTAGCGAGAGAAGGGCGCTGCTCACCCATGTGCTGATCCCGTCGACGGCGCCCTGCCGATATCCGGCGAGCAGGCCGAAGGGCACACCGATCAGCACGCTCACGCCGATCACGATCACGGCGCTCTGGAGACTCGTCTTTGTGCCATAGATGAGATTCGCCAGGACGTCCCGGCCCAGTCCGTCGGTGCCGAGCAGATGCCCGGGAGAAAGCGGCGGTGCCAGCACGTTGGTGAGATCGCTCACCATGGGGTCGTATGGGGTCAGCAGGGGTGCGCAGATCGCGACGATGAGGAGAACGCCGACGAAGACGAGCGAGATGACGGCCGCCGGTTCGCGAAGGAGACGGCGGATGACGCCCGGGCGCCGCTCGTCTTCCTCCGTGAGCTGCATGCCGGTCGCGGCATCGGTGACAAGATCGGCGCTCATGAGACACGTACCTTCGGATTGATCCATCCCTGCGCGATGTCGACGATCAGGTTGACGAGGACGACGAGGACGACGGTCACGGCGACGACACCGAGGACGACCGGGAGGTCACCACGGGATGCTGACGTGTTCGCCTGAGTTCCGATCCCCGGGATGTTGAAGACCCTCTCCACGATCACGGACCCGGAGATGGCGATGATGAAGGTCAGCGAGATCGTGGTCAGCGCGGGCCCCGCGGCATTCCGGAGAGTGTGTCGCAGCAGCACGCTGCGATCGGACAACCCTCGACTGCGGAGCGTCCGGACGTAGTCCTGTCGGAGGACGTCGATCATCGATCCGCGCACTTGCAGGGCGATCGAAGCAATCGAGGCGAGTGCGAGCGCGGTGACCGGAAGAACGATCGATGCTAGCCAATCCGAGGGCGAGGCGGCGAACGAGGTGTAGCCGGTAGCGGGGAACAGACCGAGCTGCACGGCGAAGACGACGGCAAGCACGATCGCGACGAGGAACGCGGGCACGGCCTGGATGACGGTCGAGAAGAACTGGAGACCGCGGTCGACGGCACCCCGGCGGGTGGCGGCGACGACGCCGATGACCGTGCCGATCACCGTCGACACGAGAATGGCGCCGATGACCATGGAGAGCGTGGGCGGGAGCGCGAACCCTAGAAGCTCCGTGACCGGCTGGCTCGAGTACCAGGAGGTGCCGAGGTCGCCCGTGATCGCCGATGTGAGCCAGTTGACGTACTGCACGGCCACCGGAAGGTCGAGGCCCAGCTCCGCGCGCTTGGCTTCGACGAGCTCGGCTGAGGCCGTGGGACCGAGGATCTGGCGTGCGGGATCATTGCCGATCGCGTTCAACAGGAAGAACGTGACGGTCACGATCACGAAGAGCAGGAAGATCCCTCCGCCCACGCGCCGGAGAAGAAAGTAGAACACAGGTACTCCTTGGTGTGGGGAGGGGCCGCCCGAGATCCTCGACCGGCCCCTCCCTTCGACGTCACGACGCCGGGGTGAAGTTCCAGATCGGCGGCCACGTCGAGAACTTCCGCGGCTCGACGTCGATGGCGCTGCTCACCCCGAAGACGCTGTTCGGCTGAACCAGGGTCGCGAACCATGCCTGATCGACGATGTACTCGTTCAACTCGCGGAAGGTCGCGTCGGCCTCCTCGCCCGTCTGCGTCTGCGCCATGTTCACGAGGTCGACGATGTTCTCGTCGGTCGTGTGGAAGGGGTTCCAGAGCGAGTCGGGCAGGAGTGCGAGTTGCGCGAAGTCCCACGGACGGTGGCTGTTCAGGTTGAAGATCGCGGCGGGGTACTTGCCGGATAGGAGATCAGAGATGAACGTCTCCCCGTTCACCGGCTCGTACTGGGGCGTGATTCCGATGGCCGTGAGGGCCTCGGTGACCGCCGCCTGGCGCTTCGGATCGATGGGCCCAAGGTCCGGCATGGGCAGGGTGAACCCGTCCGCGTATCCGGCTTCCGCGAGCAGTGCCTTGGCGGCGTCGACGTCGTGCTCGTACTTCTCGAATGACGGGTCGAAGGCTGCGCTGGACTCGCTGAAGGACTGGGCGGTCGGAGTGCCGACGCCCGCGTAGACCTGCTCGACGATCTGCTCGCGGTCGAAGGCCATGTTGATCGCCTGACGTACCCGGACGTCTGCGAGCGCCGGGACGATCGTGCCGTTGCGATCGAAGAGGAAGACGCCGCTGGCGGTGTAGGCGGGGAAGGACTCCACCTTCAGGCGGTCCGACTCGAGGGTTTCCGCTGCCTGATCGGAGATTCCGGCGAAGTCGATCTGGCCCGAGCGGAGTGCGTTCGTCACGGCGTTTCCGTCGTTGAAGACCGTGATCGTGATCCCGTCGAACGGGAAGTCGTCGGCATTCCAGTAGTCCGGATTCCGCGTGTAGGCGTAGGTCACGCCGGTCTGCGAGGCAGCCGCGTCGAAGACGTACGGTCCGGATCCGACCGGCGTCGTGGCGAGTTCGGGTGTGCCGAGGGCCTCGGGACTCGCGAGCGAACCGGCTGCGCCGCCGAGGTTGGTGAGAAGCGACGGATCCACAGCGGAGAGGGAAATGGTGAGGTGGGTCGGGTCCTCAACTGTCACCGTGTCAATGAATCGCAGCTGACCCGCGGTCTCGCCCGTTCCCGCCTTCGCCGCCTCGAGGTTCGCCTTCACCGCTTCCGCGTCGAGCTTGGCACCGTCGGTGAACGTGACATCGTCGCGGAGGGTCAGACTCAGCTCGGTGCCGGAGTCGTCGTAGCTCCACTCCGTCGCGATGCTCGGCTGCGGCTCACCCTCGCTGTCGTTGCGGAGGATGGTGTCGTAGACGGGCTGGATGAAGGCGGAACCGGGGCCAGCATCGAAGTTCCCCGGCTCGAAAGACGCGATCGGCGAGATCGCTCCGATTCGAAGTTCCTGTGTCTCGCCTGCCGTGTTGGGCGACGCCCCCGAGCACGCCGTCAGCACAAGCGCGCATGCCGCGACGATTGCCGCCGCAAGTTTGTTTCGCATGATTCTCCTCATTGAAAGTGGTACGGCTCTGCGACGGTCAGCTGTGAGTCGGTCGGGAGCGCGGTGCGGAGGCACTCTTGGCCTCAGAGAGGTCCGGTGTCGCCGACTCTCATTGCCACGAACATAATCCGGTAACCGGAAGAAGACAAAGCAATCGTTTCTATATCCGTCATCCATCGCACGGATAGCGCGGGCGGACAGGCGTTATCACCGGCGCCGAAAGTCAGCGGGGCGCTCTTGTTCCTCGAGGCCCACTCGACACGCGGCACGCCTGGCACTGCGTCGCCCTTCCCATGCCTCTACAGCACCGGCGCCTAGGTGGAGCTCGTGCCGTGCCGGCGGTGGGTTTCAGCGAGTGGGCGGGGTGCCGTCCGCGCGCCCGGCTGCGGAGAGAAGCAGTCGGCCGACGTTGGCCTCGTCGAACAGCTCTCCGATTGCCAGCTGCGTGGCTCCGAGCACTCCGCTGACGAGGTCGTCGAGCACCGAGAACTCGATGATGAGATCGGCTGTCGCTGCGGCAGGAAGACGCTCGTGGATGGCGGCGCGGAGAGGCTCGAGCACGTAGTCACGAGCGCGCGCCATACCGCCGCCGACCACCAGCATGTCTGGGGCGAAGAAGCTGACGAGATTCGCGAGAGTGCGCCCGAGCACCCCGGCGGTCCGCTCGAGGAGCTCGCGCGCGGCAACATCGCCCCGCTCGGCCGCGAGCGTGATGTCGTACGGCTCTACCGCGCCGACTCGGGCGAGCGTATCTGCGAGAGCCGGGCTGCGTCCCGTCTGTGCCAGCAGGAGACCGTCCCTCGCGATCGCCCAACGGCTAGCGACCGCATCCAGACACCCCGCCCTGCCGCAGACGCACGAGACCATGCCGACTTCGGGAACCGCGATGTGGCCGACCGATCCTGCGAGTCCATGCGCACCGCGATAGGTTCTGCCCTCCACGATCATCGCCGCGGCCGTGCTCGAGCCCCCACCGAAATACAGCAGGTTCCTCGTACGCGCGGCGCGAGGGTTCGCGACGACCTCCACCAGCGCGAGCAAGTTCGCGCGCCCGTCGACCCAGACGGGAACGGGCCAGCGCCGAGATAGCGCATCGCGCACGGGGTAGCCAGCCCAGCCAGGCAACAGGGGCTCCTCTAGGGGGGCCCCGGCCTCGAAGTCCACCGGCCCGGGGATGCCGACACCCGCGCCGAGCAGATTTCCTGCGGCCGCGTTCTCGGCGACGATTTCGTCGGCGAGAGCGAAGATCCTGGACATGACCTCTTCGGGTCCGCGATGGACATCAATCGGTTCGCGGCGTGTACTGAGCACATTGCCCGCCATGTTGACGGCGCCGACGACCAGTTCCGTCGCCTCGATGTCGACGCCGAGGACGAAGCCGGCATCGGGATTCAGGGAGAGCCGGCGCGGCGCCCGGCCGCCCGTCGAGGGGCCGTGTCCCGCGCTGAGGATCAACCCCGCCTCCTGCAGCTGAGTGACGCGTTCTGCGACCACACTGCGTCCGAGCCCGACCCGCTCGGTCAGCGTCGTCTGCGTGACGCCGTCGTCCCGTCGGATCGCGTCGAGGACGGCCGACAGCCCGGCTTGCCGCTCACCGGCCATTGCACATCCTTCGACTCGAGTTCTCCTCAAGTATGCCGTCCCGTAGGCATTGTTCCGGTCATCGGACGATGGCGTTCGTTGACCCCCAGGGCGGCTCTTCATGACCTCGAGGTGACATCCTCGCCATTGGGCAAGCACGTCACCTTCTCTGCCACGGTGACGGGCGATGGCGCGATCGAGCACGTCGCGTACCTCGACGGTGTCCGGGTCCCTACGACGGAGGTGTATGGTCGAGACCGCGGCGAGGTCGACGTCGACGCCGACATGTACACGCGTCCCCAGATACCCCTCGCGCATCGCGACGATGTCTGGTCGCCCGGTGGCGGCCAGCGCCAGGCCGATCGGGAGGTCGGTGGCCTCAGAGCCGGAACTGACGAAGAAGACCGTGTCGAGCTCGTCGGGGACGGTGTCGCTGAGCCGCTCCGCGTAGTCCGTGATCGCTCTGTAGTGGAACCGCGAGGTGGTGTTCAGACGGCTGGACCTACGCCAGCGACGCCGTCTCGACTTCCGTCGCCGACAACCCGAACGCGTTGTCGACCCGACCCGCGTAGGTCCACATTGTGGCGGCCGCGAACTCGTACCGGGGCGCTTACCGCGGCGCGGAAGCCTCCCGGCATGCACCGGAGGCCGTCGCCGACATCGTCGCCCTGGCCGACGCGGGCGCCCCGGTGGCGGGCTTCATCCGTGAGACGGTCTTCGGCAACACCGGTGGCGTGCTGCTGCCCGACGGCTACCTCGCGCAGGTCTATGAAACCGTCCGCGCACACGGTGGGCTCACGATCGCGGACGAGGTGCAGGTCGGCTACGGCCAGCTGGGCGATTGGTTCTGGGGCTTCCAGCAGCAAGGCGTCATTCCCGACATTGTTGCGGCGGCGAAGTCGATCGGCGCCGGTCAGCCGATCGGCGCCGTGATCACGCGGCGCGACATCGCCGACCGATACCGCACACATGGGCCACTGCCCCCGAAACGGACATTCACGCTCGGCAACCTCGTCGACATGTTCCTCGAGGGCGTGTGAGGCCAGGGTTCTTCCGCAGGTACCGATGACGGTGCCTGCATCACGTTCCCGAGCAGGTTGATGGGATCCTCCGCGTAGTCACTGTTCGCGGGGCGGGCATACCGTGGCATGTGCACCACCTGTGAGGGGCGGCGCACTCCCCCGGAGCCGTTCGCCGCGGAAACACGCGGAACCCATAGCTACCGAGGGGTGCACCACCTCTGGCCAGAACGGTAAGAGTGGTGTTCCAGGTGACCCCCAAGTGACCCCACGGGGACACCCAGGGGTCACTTGAGAGCAGGAATCGACCGCGAAGCAACCCCGCGACCAAAAGCAAAAATCCCTGGCTGACCAAGGATTTTTTCGCGGAGACGGAGGGATTTGAACCCTCGGTCCCCATAAGGGGACTCCACCTTAGCAGGGTGGTGCACTAGGCCGGACTATGCGACGTCTCCAGGCATCCAGCGGCCGAAGCAGCGTGATGCGCCCAGCAAGCATAACCGCTCGGGCGCTGCACTTTCGACCGCCGATGCCGCCCCGATCGTGCGAAACCTCGTGATAATGGCGGAATGCGCCCGACGATGATCGCAGTGTCCGTTCTCGCTCTGTCCGCACTCCTGCTCGCCGGGTGCACCGCCGCGGCGCCCGAGCCATCGGCAGACGCCTCCACCGAGGCCCCCGACACGCAGGTACCCGAAGACGACTTCACCCCCGTCCTCGCGCGCACGCTGAGCACGCCCCGACCGCTTCCCGCGACCGACGGTCTCGTCCACATCGCGTATGAGCTGTTCCTGAGCAATGTGACGACGCAGACGGCCACGATCGAGTCGATTGACGTCATCGACGGCGATGGCCAGTCGCTCCTCCGACTGGACGGTGACGCTGCGGTCCCGTGGATGCGCGTCATGGGTGCGACCGCCCCTGGCCGGGTCATCGGACCGGGGCAGGGCGCGCTGGTCTGGCTCGACGTGACCGTAGACGCCGGTACTGAACTCCCCGAGAGCCTGACGCACGACATCGCCTTCAGCTTCGAGCCGGGAGCGCCGCCGATCATCACGGATCAGATGACCGAGCGTGTCGCGAGCGTCGAGGTCGATCAGGCCGAGCCGGTGGTGATCGGCCCGCCGCTGAAGGGAGCCGGCTGGCTCAACGGCAACAGCTGCTGCGCCGTGACACCCCACCGCGGCGCGGTCAATGCGATCAACGGCGCGTTCCACGCCCCCGAGCGCTACGCGATCGACTACGTCCGCCTCGACGAGAACGGGTCGTTCCTGAGCGGCCCCGTCGACGAGCTCGAGAGCTACCCCTACTTCGGTGCGGACATCATCGCGGTGGGGGACGGCCCGATCGTGTCGATGCGATTCGACCTGCCCGAGCAGACCCCGGGCGCGAACCCGACCGGGCTCACGCTCGATGAATACGGCGGCAACCACATCGTCCAGGACCTCGGTGACGGCGTCTACGCGTTCTACGCCCACCTCCAGCCCGGCAACCCGCTCGCTGTCGAGGTCGGTCAGCAGCTGAAGAAGGGCGAGACGATCGCGCTGCTCGGCAATACCGGCAACACCGATTCACCCCATCTGCACTTCCACCTCATGGACTCGCCCAGCCCGCTCGGCTCGAACGGCATCCCGTTCGTCTACGACTCGTTCGACCTCGAGGGCCAGATCACCGCGCAAGAACTCGATGAGAGGATCGCCGCCGGCGGGCCGTTCACCCTCGATGAGGCGGATGCCGCAGCCGAGAAGGACCTCTATCCCATCTGGCTCACGGTCACCTCGTACCCGGAGTGAACCCGGCCGCTACTGCTCCGCGACGGTGCAGGTGACCTGAGCCGCGGTCGTGCCCGCGATCTCGGACGGCAGCGCCACCCGCGTCTCGGACGGAGCGGCCGAATCCGACGGAGCAGCGGAATCCGAGGGAGCAGGCGACGCCGCAGGATCCGTCACCTCCCCCGTGACCTCGACACCCGACCCCTGGCTCGCCTCGCCGGTGAGCTGGATCGGCTGATTCGCGGCGAGCGCGGCGAACAGCTGATCGGCGACGTCGCGCAGGGGAAGCACGTTGATGTAGTCCGACGTGTACTCGGTCGGGTACTGCACGAACACGATGTCCTCGAACGGCACGTCCTTGGCCGCCATCGCGATCTGCACCATGCGGGTGGGGTTCGCAAGCTCGGAGCTCAGCACGAGCTGGGGCGGGTCGCTGCGGGTGAGCCCGATCGCGGTGGTGGCGAAGGTGAACAGCACGCCGGGGTTGGACAGCACCGCGTCGGACTTCAGCTTGCGCACGAGCGAGGACATGAACTGCTGCTGGTTCGAGATGCGGCCGAGATCGGACCCGTCGCCGATGCCGTGGCGGATCCGGAGGAACTGCAACGCCTCCACTCCCTGGAGGGTGTGGGTGCCGGCCGTGAGCGAGAGCCCGGTGTGCGGGTCGTTGATGTCGCCGCTCACGCACACGTCCACCCCGCCGACCGCGTCGGACATGTCGATGACCCCGGTCCACCGGATCGCGCCGGCGAACTGGATCTGCTCTCCGGTGAGCTCCTCGATCGTCATGACCGTGCAGGTGAGCCCGCCGTACTGGTACGAGGCGTTCAGCGGCTGCGGACTCATCGCCGAGTACGACCCGCCCTGCCCGTCGGGGCACGACGGGATCGGCACGAGCATGTCGCGCGGGAACGAGACGACGGTGACGTGCCGCGGCTCATCGCTGATGTGCACGAGCATCGTGACGTCGTTGCGCTCACCCGGCGCATCGTCGGGGTCGGCGCATCGCGGGAAGAGCGCGACGTCCTGCCCTTCGCACGAGTCGGATCCGACGAGCAGCAGGTTCACCCCGCCCTCGATCTCGCCGATCGACGGCGGGAGCGCCTCTTCACCGCCGATGTCGACCGAGTTCTCCCCGAGCGCGGAGAACGTGTCCCAGACCGCGTACGCCGCGACACCCGCTGCGCTCACGCCGAGCACCGCGACGACGACCCCGAGGATCGACAGCACACGCAGAAGCGGATGCCGCTCCCGCCGCACCGCATGACGCGCCAGCGGCCCCGACTCGGGGTTGTGCTCCGCCACGGATCAGCCCGAGAGGTTCCCCGCCGAGCACGTGTTCTGCGCGGCGCTCTGACCCGGGATGTCGAGTTCGACCGGAGCCTCGGCCGGCGCCTCGGTCGCACCGGGCGTCGCCGCCGGATCGGGGGTCGCGGCATCCGCCGGCGGGTCGGCGGTGATGACGCCGCCGCCGACATTCGGGTCGCTCGTGAGCACGATCGGCTGGTTGGCCGCGAGCGCCGCCCACAGCTGGTCCGCCGCTTCGTAGTCGGGGACGACACGGTTCGAGTCCGCCGGGTCATCCGTCACGGGGTACTGCACGAACACGATCTCGTCGAACGGCACGCTCTTCACGGCGAGCGCGATCTGCACGAGTGTGAGGGGGTTCGTGAGGCTCTTGCTGGGCGTGGTGTTGTCGACCGCGGTGGTGGCGAGCTTCAGCAGCGTCGCCGGGTTCGTGAGCACCTCTTCGCTCACGAGCTTGCGCGCGAGGCGCGACATGTACTGCTGCTGGTTCGAGATGCGGGCGAGGTCCGAGCCGTTCTCCAGCCCGTGACGGGTACGGAGGAACTGCAGTGCCTCGATGCCCTGGACGGTGCGGTTGCCGGCCGGCCAGTCGATCCCCGTATAGAAGTCGCGGATGCCACCGTTGCCGATGCAGACCTCGACACCACCGATCGCGTCGGTGATGTTGATCACGCCGCCGAAGTTGACCTTCGCCGCGAACGGGATGTTCAGGCCGCTGAGCTGCGACACCGTCTTGACGACGCAGTTCAGGCCGCCTTCCTCGAACACCGAGTTGATCTGCTGCTTGCTCGCGCCCCCGGTCTCGGAGCCGTCCTCGGCCGTGCACGAGGGAACCGGCGCCATCAGATCGCGCGGGAACGAGATCACGGTCACCCGGCGCGGTGCGTCGGAGATGTGCACGAGCAGGTTGACGTCGTTCAGCTCGCCCTCGGAATCCGCGCCGGTGCAGCGGTCTCCGAAGTAGGCGGCGAACTCGGGCAGGCACTCGTCGGTGCCGGCGACGAGCAGGTTCACACCACCCTCGATCGCGCCGATGTCCGGCGGTACAGCCTCCTGGCCGTCGAGGTCGACGGAGGCTTCGGTGAAGCTCGTGGTGATGTCGTACGCGGCATAGGCCGCGACCCCTGCGCCCGAGACGAGCCCGACGGCGACGATGATGCCGACGACCTTGAGGAGGAAGGCGAGCGGATGCGGCGACTTCAGCTCACCGTGGCGCGCGATGGTCCGGCGGCCACGCTTGGCGGGCTTGGTCGTCTGACTCACTCGGGTCCTCTCGGGATGCTCTGCGGGTGCGGGGCTCGAGAGCACACCCACGGCTCAGCGGAGGGTGTGGGATTCGAACCCACGGGACATTGCTGCCCACTGGTTTTCAAGACCAGGTCCATCGGCCGCTCGGACAACCCTCCCGACGGATGCCGAAGCACACGCCGAACAGTCGTCGAGTCTAACCGACAGCACTGTTCACCGATTGTTCCAGCAGCGCCTGAGGAGGTCCTGTGCGGCGCGCCCGCGCGGGCTCTCCCGCGCACCGCGCGTGGACTACAGCGCGGTCAGCACCGCGGCCACGCCGCCGTCCTGCACGCTGCCTGTCACTTCGCCCGCGGCATCCCGGACCTCTTGCGGACCCTGCGCCATCGCGACCGCCCGGCCGCCGCCCCGGCGCGCCCACTCGAACATGCCGATGTCGTTGCGTCCGTCGCCCATCACGAGGACCTGCGACCCGTCGATGCCGAGGAGCTCGCGCACCCGCTCGAGCGCGGTGCCCTTGTCAACGCCCTGCGGGGCGATGTCCAGCCACGCGGTCCAGCCGACCGCGTAGGAGACCTCGTTCAGCCCGATGCGTTCGACGAGCTCGACGAAGTCCGCTTCGCTGTCCCCCGGCGAGACCACGACGACGCGGCAGACCGGCATCGCGCTCAGGTCGGCGAACGGCACGCGGGTCGCGTTCGCGAGATTCCAGTCGCCGAGGTGCTCGGTGTACAGGCGATGCCCGTCGGCGAGCTCGACCATGTACTTCGCGTCGGGGAGGTGTGCGCCCAGCAGCGCCAGCACCTCGGCGGGATCGAACGTCTCGATGTGGAAGCGCTCGTACTCGCCGTCGCCGTTCGCACGGAGGGTGACCGCGCCGTTGGAGCACACGACGAACTCGGGGCTGAGTCCGAGGGCGTGCAGGATCTCCTCCGTGCCCTCCCAGCTGCGCCCGGTCGCGAGCATGACCTCGGCACCGGCCTTCTCGGCGGCACGGACGGCGTCCACGACACCGGGGCTCATGGTCTCGTCCTCGAGGATCACCGTGCCGTCGATGTCGAGGACGACCAGGCGCCGCTCGGCCGAGCCGGCTGCCGTCACGCGGTGGGCTCCATGACCTCGAGGCCGCCGAGGTAGGGCCGCAGCACCTCGGGCACGACCACCGAGCCGTCGGCCCGCTGATGCGTCTCCAGGAGCGCGACGATCCAGCGCGTCGTCGCGAGCGTGCCGTTCAGCGTCGCGACGGGCTGGGTCTTGCCCGCGGCGCCGTCCTCGAGTGCCGGACGGTGACGGATGCCGAGCCGGCGCGCCTGGTACGTCGTGCAGTTCGACGTCGAGGTCAGCTCGCGGTACGCACCCTGCGTCGGCACCCATGCCTCGACGTCGTACTTGCGCGCGGCACTCGAACCCAGGTCGCCGGCGGCGACGTCGATCACGCGATAGCTCAGGCCCAGGCTCTGCAGCATCTGCTCCTGCAGCTCGACGAGCCGCAGGTGCTCGGCCTCGGCATCCGCCACCGTCGTGTGGACGAACATCTCGAGCTTGTTGAACTGGTGCACGCGGATGATGCCACGGGTGTCCTTGCCGTAGGAGCCCGCCTCACGGCGGTAGCAGGTCGACCATCCGGCGTACCGCTTCGGACCACTCGACAGGTCGAGGATCTCGTCCATGTGGTAGCCCGCGAGCGGCACTTCGCTCGTGCCGACGAGGTAGAGGTCGTCCTCGTCGAGGTGGTAGATCTCGTCGGCGTGCTCGCCGAGGAAGCCGGTCCCGCGCATGACCTCGGGACGCACGAGCGTCGGCGGGATGAGCGGGACGAACCCCGCCTGGAGCGCGCGGTCGAGGGCGAGCGTCATGAGCGCGAGCTCGAGGCGGGCACCGATGCCCTTGAGGAAGTAGAACCGGCTGCCCGAGACCTTCGTGCCGCGCTCCATGTCGATCGCGTCCAGCAGCTCGCCGAGCTCGAGGTGGTCTCGGGGTTCGAAGTCGAACGTCGGGATCTCACCGTGCGTGCGCAGCGTGACGAAGTTCTCCTCACCCCCGGCCGGCACCCCGTCGATCACGATGTTCTCGATCTTCGCGAGTGCCGCATCCGCCGCCTGCTCGGCCGCGTTGAGGGTCTGCTGGGCGGCCTTGACACCGTCGCTCAGCGCCTTGGCCTCCGCCACGAGCGCCGCCTTCTCCTCCTTCGGCGCCTGCGCGACACGCTTGCCGTGCGCGTTCTGCGCGGCACGCAGCTCCTCGAAGGCGGTGAGCGCGGCCCGGCGGTCGCGATCAGCGGCGAGGGCCGCGTCGACGGATTCGCGCGAGTGGCCTCGAGCCTCCTGTGAGCGCACGACCAGCTCGGGATTCTCGCGGAGAAGCGTCAGATCGATCACCCGGCCAAGTCTATAGAGGGGCATCCGGCGAACGATCGGCGGCTCGGAGCCCTGGGCCCGTCGGGAGCCGCGGCCCTTGCCGACTATCGTGTGAGCATGACCGAGCCCGCCGCCCGCCACGCGGCGCTCGTGTACAACCCCGTGAAGGCCGACGGCAAGGCCCTCCGCGCCACCGTCGCGCGGCTCTCCGCCGCTGCGGGCTGGGGTGCGCCGCTGTTCTTCGAGACCACGATCCAGGATCTCGGCGCCGGAGTCACGCGGCAGGCCCTGGAGGCGGGCGCGGATGCCGTCCTCGTCGCGGGCGGCGACGGTACGGTGCGCGCGGTCGTCGAGGCGATGAGCGAGAGCGGCGTGCCCCTCACGATCGTCCCGAGCGGCACCGGCAACCTCCTCGCCCGCAACCTGCTGCTGCCGCTGACGGATGCCGCCGCCATGGTGCAGGCGACGTTCGACGGCGATCGCATCGGCGTCGACGTGGGGTTCGCGGCGATCCGGCGGCAGGACGGCACGAGCGAGGAGCGGGCGTTCGTCGTCATGGGCGGCATGGGGCTGGACGCCGCGATGATCGCGAACACGAGCGGGGACCTCAAGAAGCGCGTCGGCTGGATCGCGTACGTCGACGGCGCGGCGCGCTCGCTCGCGGGCGCGAAGCCCTTCCGCATCGCCTATCAGGTCGCGGGCAGGCGCCTGCACTCGGCGAAGGTGCAGTCGATCCTGATCGCGAACTGCGGATCGCTTCCGGCCGGCCTGGAACTCATCCCCTCGGCATCCGTGTCGGACGGCGAACTGGACATCGCGATCTTCCAGCCGAAGAACGCACTCGGCTGGATCCTGGTCTGGCGTCGCGTCGCGTGGGACAACAGCGTGCTGCGGCGGTTCCGCGCCGGCCGACAGGTGCTGGCCCTGCGTACGGAGGACAACTCGGTGCTGTACGCGCACGGCACCGGCTTGGACGTCGCGAGCGAGACGCCGCAGCCGGTGCAGCTGGACGGCGATGAGTTCGGCACGGCCGTGCGGCTGCGCGCGCGGGTCGTCCCCGGCGGACTGATCACCGTGGTGCCGAAGGGGCACGACACCTCGCGGCTCTGACCCCGATCAGGTTCCCGGGGTGGCCGCATCCGGTGCGACGACCTCCGCGACCGCGGTGAAGAGCGGATTGGCGATGTTGGCGATCAGCGGCGCACCGCTGACCGGGTCGTACGCCTCGTCCGCGTACGTCGCCGCGATCGCGATCGTGATGTCGTCCGCGGGAAGGTGGGCGGCGACACCGGCGAAGCCGTGATACTGCGGGTTCTGCAGCAGCCAGTCGCCGGACAGCACGATGCCGAACCCGTACGTGTAGAACTCGTTCTGCACGAAACACGTGTTCGGGCACGCCGGCAGCGCCGTCGTCTTTCCGCGCAGCGTCGGTGCGATCATCCGCTCGTACGACTCGTCGCTGATGAGCTCGCCGCGGCCGACGGCCCGGGCGATGGTGGCCATGTCCGTGATGTCGGTGTTCTGCACGAGTCCGGGACCGAGCGACCACGACGGGTTCCAGTACGTGGAGTCCTCGATGAAGAGCCGGTCCGCGGGGATGCCGAGATACTCGCGCCGTTCGCTGTCGAACGCGTGGAGCACCGGCGTCAGGATCTCCGGTGTTCCGGGATCGGCCGTCTCGGTCATCCCCAGCGGGTCCAGGATGCGGTCCTGGATCTCGGTCGCCAGCGGCCGTCCGGTGATCTCCTGCAGCGCGAGTGAGAGCAGCACGTAGTTGGTGTGGGCGTAATCCCAATTGGTGCCCGGTTCGTACAGGAGAGGCTGGTCGGTGCCGTACGTGTAGAGCTCCTGCGGCGTCCACTGGCGGAACGGGTCGCGGGTGAACTCCTCGATGAAGGAGGCGTCCTGCACGTAGTCGGCGTAGCCGGATGTCATCTGGGCGAGCTGCCCGAGGGTGACCTGATCCGCGTGGGGGACGTCGGGCAGCCACTGGTCGATCGTGTCGTCGAGGCTCACGGTGCCGTCGTCGACGAGCTGGAACAGCACGGTCGCCGCCTGAGGGATCGATACGGCGCCGCTGCGGAAGTGCATGTCCGTCGTCGCCGGCACCCCGGGCATCGATTCCCCCCACGCCTGCGTGATGACCACCTGATCGCCGCGAAGGACCCGGACGATCGCGGCGCGGACGTGCGCGTCCGCCATCGTCCGCTCGACGGCGTCTTGGATCGCCGCGACCTCGCCGCCATCGGCGGACACCGCCGGGGTGGCCGCCGTCGGGCTCGCTTCGGGCGCGGGCGCCGTGCACCCGGACATGACGACGGCAAGACACAGCGCCGCTCCCGCGAGAGCTCGCTTCGTCGTGTGCATGAGCGCCCCTGCCCCCGGCCCGATCCCCAGGTGGTCAGCGTATCCCGTGGCCGTGTCAAGCCCGGCGCGAACGGGCCGGGGGGCGCCGTGGCGCGGTTACGATCCGAGGATGACTGCGCCCTCGATCGTCTGGTTCCGCGACGACCTGCGTCTGGCCGACAACCCGGCCCTCCGCGCCGCGATCGATCGGGACGAGCCGATCATCGCGCTGTACGTCTTCGACGAGGAGTCCGACGGCATCCGGCCCCTCGGCGGCGCCGCGAAGTGGTGGCTGCACGGCTCGCTCGCGTCTCTCGGCGAGCGCCTCGCCGAGCGGGGCGGCGCGCTCGTGCTGCGCCGCGGCCCCGCGGGGCGGGTCATCCGCGACGTCGCGAAGGAGTCCGGTGCGGGAGCGGTGTTCTGGAACCGGCGCTACGGCGGCGCCGAGCGGGCGATCGACGCCGACCTGAAGGACGGCCTGCGCGCGGACGGGCTCACGGTGGAATCCTTCGCGGGCTCCCTGCTGTTCGAGCCGTGGACCGTGACCACGGGTGCCGGCACCCCGTACGCCGTGTTCACCCCGTTCTGGCGGGCGTGCCAGGCGATGCCCGCGCCGCGGGCGCCCCTCCCCGAGCCGCGCGAGGTGCCGGCGCCCGGCCGGACACCGAAGAGCGACGACCTCGACGATTGGGAGCTGCTGCCGACGAAGCCCGACTGGGCGGCGGGTCTGCGTGAGACCTGGGAGCCGGGCGAGCCGGCGGCGCGGGCGCGGCTGCGCGATTTCCTCGCCGAGGACCTGGGCTCGTACGACGACTCGCGCGACGAGCCGTCCACCGGCTCGACCTCCCGGCTCTCGCCGCGCCTGCGGTGGGGCGAGATCAGCCCGTACCAGGTGTGGCACGAGACGGCGGAGGCCCGCGGCACCGGGGCGAAGGCCGCGTCCGCGGGGCGGTTCCTCTCCGAGATCGGCTGGCGCGAGTTCGCCGCGCACACGCTGTTCCACTTCCCGGATCTCGCGACGAAGAACCTGCGGTCCGAGTTCGACGCGTTCCCCTGGCCGCGGCTCAAGCCCACGCAGCTCGAAGCCTGGCAGAAGGGGAAGACCGGCATCCCCCTCGTCGACGCCGGAATGCGCGAACTCTGGCACACCGGCATCATGCACAACCGGATCCGGATGGTCACCGCGTCCTTCCTCATCAAGAACCTGCTGATCGACTGGCGGCGGGGCGAGGAGTGGTTCTGGGACACGCTCGTCGACGCCGACGGCGCCTCGAACCCGTTCAACTGGCAGTGGGTCGCGGGCTCGGGCGCCGATGCGGCGCCGTACTTCCGCGTGTTCAACCCCGAGTTGCAGGCCAAGAAGTTCGACCCGCGCGCGCTGTACATCCGGCAGTGGGCGCCGGAGTACTCGAGCGGGGAGGCGACCGAGGACGCGATCGTGGAGCTCGGCGAGACCCGCAAGCGCGCACTCGCCGCCTATGAGGAGATGCGCCGCACCCCGCGGAGCTGAGTCCGGCAGGCGTTGCGCGCGACCGCAGTGAAAGCGCGGGGTGAATCGAGCGGTTCGGGCCCCGATCGTCAGCCGAAGCGCCGATTTCTCCCCGTGCTTTCGCCCACCGCGCCGGACACCTGCCTCGCGCAGGCGGAGCCGCCGGAATAGCCGCCCACGCCGGCCGGTTGTGCCCTGAGATGTCCTCACCCGCGCTTCCCGCTCTGTCCGTCCTCGACCTCGTTCCGGTGCGCACCGCGCAGACCAGTTCGGAGGCGATCGCGTCCTCGCTCGATCTGGTGCAGCGCGCCGATGAGCTCGGCTACCGCCGCTACTGGTTCGCCGAGCACCACAACATGCCGGCCGTGGCCTCGACGACCCCGCCCGTGCTGATCGCGGCGGCAGCCGCTCGCAGCACGCGCATCCGCGTCGGATCCGGCGGGGTGATGCTCCCCAACCACGCACCGCTCGTCGTCGCCGAGCAGTTCGCCGCACTCGAGGCGCTCGCGCCGGGACGCATCGACCTCGGCATCGGCCGGGCGCCGGGCAGCGACCCCGTGATCACGCAGCTCCTGCGCATGGCCGGCACGACCTCGGATGTCGAGCGCTTCCCCGAGCACGTGCGCGACATCCGCGGGCTCCTCTCCGGCGACGGCGCGACCGTGCGCTTCACGAGCGGCGGCACGTACGACGTGCACGCCACCCCCGCGGCGACGACCGTGCCCGAGGTGTGGCTGCTGGGCTCGAGCGATTACTCGGCCCAGCTGGCGGCATCCCTGGGTCTGCCCTACGTCTTCGCCAACCACTTCTCCGGCGAGGGGTTGGAGCGCGCGCTCGATCTGTACCGCACCGGCTACCGGCCGTCCGAGGAGCACCCCGAACCGGCGACGTTCCTCACGATCAACGCGGTCGCCGCGCCCACCGCCGAGGAAGCAGAGGCCCGCGCCCTTCCGCAGCTGCGGATGATGGCGCGCCTGCGCACCGGCAAGCCGCTCACCGCCCTCGAGACCGTCGAGCAGGCCCGTTCCGCCCTCGCGGCCGAGGGCGATGTCCAGGCCGAAGGCATCATGGCCGCCGCCCGTCGGCGATGGCTCGTCGGCAGCGGCGAAGACGTGCGCACCGGGCTCACCGAGTTCGCCACGCGGCACGGGGTCGACGAGGTCATGATCTCGCCCGTCGCGGGAGCGTTCGACGGCGAGCCGATGGATGCCGCGCTCGCCCGCCGGCAGACGCTCGAGCTGCTCGCGGCCTGACGGCCGGCGGCGGCCGGCTACCAGGAGATGAGCTGCCGAGGCGTGATCTCGATCACCACGCTGTAGCGGGCGGCCATCTGCGGGAGCGTGAGATTCAGACCCGCCAGTCCGCCGCGATACTTGCGCGCGTAATCCTCACCCACCGACTCGAGCCACTCGATCGTCGGCTGCGCCGACAGCTCGGCGGTCCCCCGCAGCACGGTCAGCTGCTCGTGATCGTCGCCCGCCTCCAGGTGGAAAGCGACGCGCGGGTCGTGGCGGATGTTGCGCACCTTCGCGGTGGCCGGCTCGCTGAAGATGAGCGCGCGACCGTCGCGCCAGAGGAACCAGATCGGAACAGCGTGCGGATACCCGTCGCGTCCGGTCGTGGCGAGCCACCCGATCTGCTCGGAATCCAGGCGGGTGAGCGCGCGGGCGTGCACCTCATCGGCGGGATCGAAGACGAAGGGAGCGTCGGAGATCGGCATCGTCACACCTCCGGTTCGCCGCTGACCAGGGCCCGCAGCCAGTCCCGCGCCTCGACGAAGACGTCGTCGGAGTAGCGCTCGGGGTAGCGCACGATCGCGCGGTCGGCGCGCGGGTACGAGCCCAGGAAGATCACCTTCGGGCTGAAACGGCGCAGGCCGAGAAGGGCGTCCGCCATGCGCTCGTCCTCGATGTGCCCGTCGGCGTCGATCACGAAGCGGTACCGGCCGAGGGCGTCGCCGATCGGGCGGGAGGCCAGGAGCGAGAGGTTGATGCCGCGCGTGGCGAACTGCTCGAGCATCTCCAGCAGCGCGCCGGGGTGGTCTTCGGGCAGCTCCGCGATCAGCGAGGTCTTATCGGCGCCGGTCGGGGCCGGCGGAGCGGTCGTCCGGGCGACGAGCACGAACCGGGTGACCGCCTCGGGGTTGTCGCCGATCTTCTCGGCGAGCAGCTCGAGTTCGTGGTGCTCGAGGATTCCGGGGGGCGAGATGGCGGCATCCGCATCGCTCGTCCCGTCGAGAAGGCCGACCGCGCTGGCCACATTGCTCGCCGCGGGCAGGTGCGCGTGGGCGGGCAGGTTCTCGGTGAGCCACCGCAGGCATTGCGCGTAGGCGACAGGATGAGCGGCGACGAGGGAGACGTCCTCGAGCTTCGTGCCGGGTCGGGCGACGAGCACGAAGTCGACGGGGACGAGGTATTCGCCGACGATCCGCAGGCCGGGCATCGTCGCGAGGGCGTCCTGGGCGGTCGAGACGCCGCCGTCGATCGAGTTCTCGATCGCGATCATGGCGGCATCCGAACGGCCCTCGACGACGTCGGCGAGCGCTTCCCCGACGTTGCGGACCGGGCGCCACGTGTGTCCGCGCGCCTCCGGAACCTGCGCGAGCGCCGCCTCGGTGAACGTGCCCGCCGGGCCCAGGTAGCTGTAGGTGCGTCGCGGCGGAGTCTCGGGCTCGGTGGTCACGGGTGTCAGCCTATCCACGTACCGAAGTACTGCCGGGCGGGGCGGGTGGGATGAACGCCTCCCGGAATTCCGCGACCCGTGCCGGCGCCGAGTCCCACTCAGCCGTGTTTCGGCACGGTGGATGCCGGCAGACCGGTCCCGGGTCGAGGGCCGGACTCGGCACCCGGGCCCAAATCGGGGCCCGACGGCTGGGCGGCGACGCGCCGGGAGCGGAGACTGGTCACCAGCACCCCGGCGACCAGGAGCAGCCCACCGACGGCCTCGGCGATCGTCGGGATCTGCCTGAGGAGCAGTGCCGCCGAGGCCATGGCGACGACCGGCGCCAGCAGCACCCACGGCACGACCGCCGCCGAGCGGTTGCGGGCGAGCAGTCCGTTGAAGATCGCGTAGCCGATGATCGTGCACAGGACGGCGGTGTACAGCGTCGACAGCACGGGCCGCCAGCCGAAGGCGGCGAGTCCCGTGCCGATCGCCGCGGGACCCTCGATCGCGAACGACAGCGCGAGGGCGGGCACAGGGACGACGAGCGCCGACCACACCGTGAGCGAGAGCGCGCCGAACCGTCCCGAGCCGCGCACGACCCCCGCCCGCCGCGAGATCACATTGCCGATCGCCCACGAGGCGGCGGCGGCGAGGGCGAGCATGACGGCGAGCGCCGGGGCGTTGCCGCCGCGACCCACCGCGACCACCGCGAGCCCGATCACGCCCACGGCGACGCCGACCACCTGCCACACGGTCGGCCGTTCCTTCAGGACGCCGGCCGCGATCACGATCGTGAAGACCGCCTGCGCCTGCAGCAGGAGCGCCGCGAGCCCGGGCTGCAGGCCGAGCGCCATCGATGTGTACAGCAGACCGAATTGCCCGAGACTCATGAAGAGCCCGACCCCGACGATCGTCCGCCACGAGGTCGCCGGCCGCGGCACGAACACGACCGCCGCCGCGACGACGAGGAAGCGGATCGCGACGAAGAGCAGGGGCGGGATGCCGCGCATCCCCCAATCGATCACGACGAAGTTGAAGCCCCACAGGCTCGCGACGCTCGCCGCGAGGATCATGTCGCGTCTGTTCACAGCTCCACTTCACCGCGCGAGACCGTGAAGAACAAGCGATGATATCTCCGCCAGATTCGGTAGCATCGCTTCATGATCGACCTGGACGCCATCATCTCGCTCCGCGCCGTGGCCACGCAGGGCAGCGTCGCGGCCGCCGCGACGGCCCTCGGGTACACCCCGTCCGCGGTGTCGCAGCAGGTAAAGCGCCTCGAGCGCGACACGGGCGTGGCTCTCCTCGAGCGCGTCGGCCGCGGCGTGGTGCTCACCGAGGCCGGCACGCGCCTCGTCGTCGCCTCCACGCCGATCCTCGCCGATGTCGAGCGGCTGCGCGCCGACCTCCAGCTCTCCGCCGCCGAGGGCGGAGTGGTCGGAGAGATCCGGATCGCCGCGTTCTCGACCGTCGTCCGCGGGCTGATCACCCCGGTGCTCGCGGAGCTCGCCGAGCGGCATCCGGATCTGCGACTGCCGCTGCGCGAGAGCGAGCCGTGGGAGACGATCGCGCTCGTCGCCTCCGGTCAGCGCGACCTCGGGATCGTGCACCGCTGGGGCGGCGTCGCGCTCGCGATGCCCGACCATCTCGTCGCCACGCCCCTGTTCACCGATGTCGCCGACATCGTCATGCACCGCGACCACCCGCTCGCCGATCGCGACGTGCTGCATCCGGCCGACCTCGCCGCGGAGCCGTTCGTCGCCACGTTCGAGGCGACGATCTGCCGGCAGTGGCTGCGGCGCCTGTTCGACGGCGTGCCGAACGCGCCGCGCGTGGTGCACGAGTCGATGGAATTCCAGAACCACCTGGAGCTCGCTCGCGCCGGTCTCGCGGTCGCGCTTGTGCCGCGCCTGGGCCGCGGTGACCTCGGGCCCGACCTCGTCGCCGTGCCGACGATCGACCCGGCCTCGACCCGCGACGTGCTGGCCGTGCACCGGCGGACGCAGGCCGACTCCCCCGCCCTTCAAGTGGCACTGGATGCCGTCGTCCACCGAGCCGCGCGTCTGTGAACGACATCCTCGGTCGCGCACCGGTCGTGACCGGGGCAGACTAGGCGCATGACTCGTGCCGGACAGCCCGCAGAAGCCTCGGACCTCATCGACATCGATGAGCTGATCAACGCCTACTACGACCGCAAGCCGGATGCCGGCATCCCCGAGCAGCGGGTGGCGTTCGGTACGAGCGGCCATCGCGGATCGTCGCTGAGCACGAGCTTCAACGAGGACCACATCCTCGCCACCACCCAGGCGATCGTGGACTACCGCACCGCGCAGGGGATCGCCGGCCCGCTGTTCCTCGGCCGTGACACGCACGGCCTGTCGCTGCCGGCCGAGCGCAGCGCGATCGAGGTGCTCGTTGCGAACGGTGTCGACGTCCGCGTCGACACCCGCGATTCCTGGGTGCCGACGCCCGCTCTCAGCCACGCGATCCTCGCGTACAACCGGGGGCGCGCGCTCGATGACCCGGGCCGCTCGGACGGCATCGTGGTGACCCCGAGCCACAACCCGCCGCGCGACGGCGGATTCAAGTACAACCCGCCGAACGGCGGCCCCGCCGACACCGACGCGACCGGCTGGATCGCGAACCGCGCGAACGAGCTCATCGCCGGCGGACTCGCGGGCGTGCGCCGCACCCCGTTCAAGGACATCGACGCCGACGCGCTCGGCGAGTACGACTTCCGCGAGGCGTACGTCCGCGACCTCGAGAACATCATCGACATCGAGGCGATCAAGAAGGCCGGCGTCCGCATCGGCGCGGACCCCCTCGGCGGCGCGTCCGTGGAGTACTGGGCGCTCATCGCCGAGCACTACGGGCTCGACCTCACCGTGGTGAACCCGGACGTCGATCCGACCTGGAAGTTCATGACGCTCGACTGGGACGAGAAGATCCGCATGGATCCCTCCTCGCCGAGCGCGATGGCCTCCCTCGTCGCGAAGCGCCACGACTACGACATCCTTACCGGGAACGACGCGGATGCCGACCGCCACGGCATCGTCACCCCGGACGCCGGGCTGATGAACCCGAACCACTACCTCGCCGTCGCGATCGACTACCTGTATGCGCACCGCCCGGGGTGGCCCGCGGATGCCGCCGTGGGCAAGACCCTGGTGAGCTCGATGATCATCGACCGGGTGGCGGAGTCGCTCGGCCGCACGCTCCTGGAGGTGCCGGTCGGCTTCAAGTGGTTCGTCCCGGGCCTGCTCGACGGCTCGGTCGCGTTCGGTGGCGAGGAGTCCGCCGGCGCGTCCTTCCTCCGGTTCGACGGAACCGTGTGGACGACCGACAAGGACGGCATCCTGCTGTGCCTGCTGGCCGCCGAGATTCTGGCGGTGACGGGCAAGACCCCGTCGCAGCGCTACAGCGAACTCGAGGACACGTTCGGCTCGTCCGCGTACCAGCGGGTCGACGCCCCCGCCTCGCCGGCGCAGAAGGCCGCGCTCGCGAAGCTCGCACCCGAGGCGGTGACCGCGACCGAGCTCGCCGGCGAGCCGATCACCGCGAAGCTCTCGCACGCGCCGGGCAACGGTGCGGCGATCGGGGGCCTCAAGGTCCAGACCGAGCACGCGTGGTTCGCGGCGCGCCCCTCGGGCACGGAGGACGTGTACAAGCTGTACGCCGAGTCGCTTCGCGGCGAGGACCACTTGCGCGAAGTGCAGGAGGAGGCCCGCGCGGTCGTCGCGGAGGCGCTCGGCGGGGCCTGAGCGGGGCTCGTCACCGTCGCGGCGGGGCACTCGAGTCCCGCACCACGAGAGAGGTCGCAAGGTCGATCCGAGCCGCCTCGACCTCGACGCCGGACTTCATCTTCAGGACCAGCCGCGTCGCCTCCTCCGCCATGCGCCGCAATGGCTGATGGACGGTCGTGAGCGCTGGAGTCATCAGCCGGGCGAGGGGGATGTCGTCGTACCCGACCACCGAGAGATCCCCCGGCACGGCGATGCCGGCGCGCGCGGCGACGCGCAGCACACCGAGCGCCTGCAGATCGCTGCCTGCGAAGATCGCGGTCGGGGACTCCTCGAGGGCGAGCAGGTCGGCGGCGTGGCGTTCTCCCCCCGACTCGCGGAAGTCCCCGTATCGTTCCCACTCCGGACGAGCGTCCAGATTCGCCGCCTTCATCGCCGACCGGTAGCCGTCGACCCGCGCCAATGACGACATCATGTCTGCCGGCCCGGTGATGGCGGCGATCGCCCGGTGGCCGAGCTCGATGAGGTGACGCGTGGCGAGCAGCCCACCCTGCCAGTTGGCGGAGCCGACCGCTGCCACGGCGGGCGCGGGGTCGCCGGCAGGGTCGAGGACGACGAAGGGGATGCCGCGAGCGCCGAGCTTGCGCCTTCCCGCCGCCGGGAGCCCCGCGGAAACGAGCACCACACCGGCGGGTCGGCGACGCAGCACGTCCGTCACCCAATCCGCGGCAGGCGCATGACGATCGCCGCTGACGGACAGGGAGACTGTCAGCCCGGATTCCGCGGCGACCTCCCGGACGCCGTCGATCACCTCGAGCGACCAGTTGGGATCGAGCTCGTGCAGCACGACTTCGACGAAATCACTGCGGTCGGAACCCCGCCGGGAGTAGCCCCGCCGCTGAAGGTGAGCCTCCACCCGGGTACGTGTCGCGTCGGCGACATCTCCCCGGCCGTTGAGCACCTTCGAGATCGTGGTTACCGACACCCCGGTCTCCGCCGCGATCGTCGCCAGCGTCACCCGCGTCGACGCAGCCATGCCGTCCCTGGAGCGGTCATCTCTGGAGAGCGCCGACGGATCGACGGAGGATCTGCGCGAGCGGCTCTCTGGCGCGGCAGTTCTCGAACGCGAACGCATCGGCGATGCGCTCCGCGTCCTCGGGTCCGACACCCTCGAACGCGCGGGCATACTCGCCGACCATCGCCTCGGCGAACATGACGTGCCGCACGTGACCGTGGATCCAGCGGGGCGCCCCCCAGGGATAAGGCTGGAAGTCGGGGAACTCCTCGCGGAAGAGTGCCTCGATGGGCTCGAGAAGGTGCCGCACGCCCTCGTCCGTCGCTCCCCATGAGTCCACTCCGAATCGCTTCTTCCTCTCCAGGAACGGCGCGATGCGCGTCATGTACTCCGAGTCGGGGTCCGCCGTGACCACTCCCTGCAGCCCGATGTCCTTGTACGTCCACAGCGCCCAACTCGCGTCGTGCCGCGAGAAGATCGCGAGCTGGTCCTCGAGCAATCGGAGCCGCTGCCCGTCCCGTTCGGGGTCTCCGGTGTAGACCGGGCCGAATTCGCCCACCCAGATCGGGGTCCCCGTTTCACGCATGTACGCGGTGCGGGCCAGGAACGTCTGCTCCACGATGTCGCGGTCGACGTACTGTCCGCGGCTGACGCCGGGGTAGGGGCCACCGTCGACGAACCCTGGCAGGGCGTAGTCGTGAGCCGTGTACACACAGTTGGGGAGCGGGTCGCCGAGCTGGTCGAACTGCGTCGAATAGCGGTTTCCGTCCAGAAACAGGATGTGATCCGGATCGACGGCGCGGATCGCGGCCTCGAGGCGACGATAGAAGGGCCCGATGGTCGAGCCCTCCGCGTCACCCGGTTCGTTGATCGGGTTGTATCCGGCCACCCACGGGTTGCCTCGGTAGTGCGCGGCGATGTGTTCCCAGAGATTGACGACGCGATCCTGGAACTGCCGCTGCGACCAGAAGTGCGCCCACTGCGTCGGGTTATCGCTGTGCCAGTGCTGGTTCTGCGCGCCGGGGACCGCGTGCAGGTCGAGGATCGCGTAGATGCCGTGCCGCGCGCATACGTCCACGACGGCGTCCAGAAGTCGGAAGCCCTCCTCGCGGATCTCGAACGGTGCATCATCGCTCTCGAAGTGGCGGTAGTTGAACGGGATCCGCACGGAGTTCAGGCCGAGGCTCTTCAGGAATGCCGCATCGCGATCGGTGAAGAACACCGCGAGGAACCGGTCGAAGAAGCGTGCGTACCCCTCGTCGCCGAGGACGCCGCGCAGCGCCCGACGCATCTGCGACTCGGTTCCGGCGTACCCGGTGATGAAGTTCTCCATGTTCATCCAGCCGCCGAGGCCGAAGCCGCGCAGCACGATCGGATCCGCTCCGTTCAGGATGCGGGTACCGTGCACCTTCAGCAAGTGGGTCATGCTCACCCCTAGGCCAGCGTGAGCGCGGTCCAGGATGCGCGCGGGAGGGTGACGCGCACGGTACCGCTCTCCAGACGCGCCGACTCGTTCGCACGAAGACCCACACGATGCGGGTTGTGCAGCGTGTTGGTCGCGTGGATGTCCTCGTCCCAGAGCGACTGGACCGTGCCCAGCTCGATGTCGCCGAGGAGGCGCACGTCGATGTCGATGTCGATGTCCTCCTCGAGGCTGCGGTTGACGAGGAACACGGAAGTCTCCCCGCTCTCGGCATCGCACGTCGCGACGGCGTCCACCAGGGGTACCTCGCCGTATTGTGCCGTCTGGTAGGTCGGGCAGTCGAGCTTGAGTTCGAGGGTGACCCCGCGCGCAAGACGGGATGTGACCGCGAAGGGGTAGAACGTCGTCTGGCGCCACGCGGGCCCGCCGGGCTCCGTCATGATCGGGGCGATCACGTTCACGAGCTGCGCAAGGCTCGCTGCCGTCACCCGGTCGGCGTGACGGATGAGCGAGATCATCAGGTTCCCGAAGACGACGGCGTCCAGGACGGAGTAGGTGTCCTCCAGGAGTCGAGGAGCCACCGGCCACTTATCGACCGCGGTGATGCGGTCGACGTCGTGGTATCGCGACTGGTACCAGACGTTCCACTCGTCGAACGAGATGTTGATGGTCTTGTCGCTGCCGCGGACGGCCTTCACGTGGTCAGCCGTCGCCACCACCGAGTCGATGAAGCGATCCATGTTGACCGCGGACGCGAGAAAGCTTCCGTAGTCTCCGTCGACGGGCTCGTAATACGCGTGGCACGAGATGAAGTCGACGTCGTCGTAGGTCTGCTCCAGCACGACCCGTTCCCAGGTGCCGAACGTCGGCATCTGCGCCCCGGAGCTTCCGCAGACCACGAGTTCCAGATCGGGGTCGATCTGGCGCATCGCGCGCGCGGTCTTGGATGCGAGCTCGGCATACCCGAGCGCGGTGCCGTGCCCGAGCTGCCACGGACCATCCATCTCGTTGCCCAGACACCACATTCGGACGTTGTGGGGCTCCGGGGTGCCATTGGCGACGCGCTGGTCGGACAGCGCCGTGCCGGAGCGGATGTTCGCGTACTCGAGGACGTCGAGAGCCTCCTGCACGCCTCGGGTGCCGAGATTGACGGCGTACATCATCTCGCTGCCCACCTTGCCCAGCCAGACGGCGAACTCGTCCAGCCCGACCTCGTTCGTCTCGGTGGAATGCCAGGCGAGATCCAGTCGACGGGGACGTTCGTCGACGGGACCGACGCCGTCCTCCCAGCGGTAGCCCGACACGAAGTTGCCGCCCGGATAGCGGATGGTGGACACGCCGAGTTCGCGAACGAGATCGATCACATCCGTCCGATAGCCGTGCTCGTCGGCGCTGGGATGTCCGGGCTCATAGATGCCGTCGTAGACACAACGGCCCAGATGCTCGACGAAGGAGCCGAACAGCCGGCGATTGATGGGCCCGACCGCGAAATGCGGGTCGATGACGAGACGTGCGGGGGTCATGGTCCTCTTCTTGGATCGATCTCTTGTGTGGAGGGTCGGCGGTGACTATTTGAGGCTTCCGATGGCCAGCCCCCCTCGCCAGTAGCGCTGAAGCGTGAGGAACGCGATGATCAGCGGGATCACCGAGACCAGCGAGCCGAGCACGATGATGCTCCACAGGCTCTGCCCACCCGCCGCCCCGTAGGTCGACGCGGTCGACTGCCAGAGGCCGATCCCCACCGTCACCGGGAAGAGCCGGTTGTCGGAGAGCATCACGAGCGGCAGGAAGTAGTTGTTCCATGAGGCGACGACAGACAGGAGCAGCACCGTCACGATCGCGGGGCGCAGGAGCGGCAGGGCCACCGTGAAGAACGTCCTGAACTCGCCCGCTCCGTCGACGCGCGCGGCATCGAGGAGCTCGTCGGGGACGGCATCACGCGCATAGACGTTCATGAGGTACACCCCGAAAGGGTTCAGGAGCGTCGGGAAGATGACGGCCCAGATCGTGTTCGTCCAGCCCACCTGCGCGAACAGCACGAACGTCGGGATCACGAGCGCCGTGGTCGGCACCATGACGGCGCCGAGGAGAATCGCGAACGAGAACCGCCGGCCGGCGAACGTGTACTTGGCCAGTCCGTAGCCGGCCAGCACGGCGAGCGCCGTCGCGCCGATGCCGCCGACGATCGCATAGAGCGCCGAGTTGGCCAGCCAGCGCGCGTAGATGCCGCCGCCGTAGGTGAACAGATCGATGAAGTTCTGGACGTAGTCGATGTCGTCCGCGAACCAGAGCGAGCTGCCTCCGCCGAACAGGCCCGCCGAACTCTTCGAGCTGTTGACGATGAGCCACCAGAACGGGACGAGGAAGTACACCATCAGCAGTCCGAGCACGATGTTCAGGGGCACGCGGCCGGGCGCGCGTGGGATCGTGCGGCGCTCGATGGTGTTCCGAGAGGTGCGGCGTTCGCTCTTGCTCTCGACGGGTGTGACACTCATGAGGTGAAGCTCCCTCGCTTGCGGGTCGCGAACAGGAAGATGTAGACGCACACGAACACCACGGCACCCAGGGCGAACGAGATCGTCGCGCCGTAGTTGTAGTTCGCGAGCGAGAACGCCTGCTGGTACGCGTACATGTTGGGGGTGAAGTCGTTCGGGATCGCACCTGCGGCGAGCTGCTGGAGGATCTGCGGCTCGTTGAAGAACTGCAGGGTGCCGATGAGCGCGAAGACGAGGATCAGCAGAAGCGCGGGCGTGAGGAGCGGGATCTTGATCCGCAGGACGATCTGCCACTGCGAGGCACCGTCGATGCGTGCGGCTTCGTACAGGGTCGGGTCGATCCCCTGCAGGGCCGCGTAGATGATGATCATGTAGTAGCCGGCCCATTGCCACGTGACGATGTTGAGCAGTCCGTAGAAGATGAGGCTCGAGCTGAGGAAGTCGGGGGCCTGCTGACCGAAGGCCTCGAAGATCTCCGCCAGCGGACCGAAGTTGTCGCTGTAGAGGAAGCCCCACATGAGGGCGCCGATCACGGTCGGGATCGCGTACGGCATGAAGATCATGAGCCGCGAGAAGCGGGCGTACCGCGTGATCACGATGTCGAGGATGAGCGCGATCGCGAGCGAGACCGCCATCTGCAGTGGGATCAGCACCAGCGAGAACCTGATCACGAACCAGACGCCGTCCAGGAACGACGGGTCGGTGAAGGCCTTCGCGTAGTTACCGAACAGCACGAACCGCGTGCCGCCGATCATCGACTTCTGGAAGAGGCTCAGATAGAGCGCGTAGAAGATCGGGACGATGAGGAGTGCGATGAAGACGATGCCGAACGGTCCGACGAAGAGCCAGCCCATCAGGTTCTGACGAGCCGATACGGACCTGCGGCGCTTCGTCGGGATGTCGACGTTTTCGAGCGTGGTGGTCATGGTTTCTCCGGGTCTGGGGAGGGAATGACCGGGGGTCGGCCCGCGTGAGACGGACCGACCCCCGGCTCAGGTCACTCGACGACAGTGAACCCCTGTTCCTCGGCGTAGGCCACCACGTCCGCCTGAAGGGCGTCCGCCGCTTCGGAGCCGGTCGCCGAGCCATCGATGATGGCGGCGATCTGGTTCGTCAGCGCGGTGTAGTAGTACTGCCCGAGGGGCGTGTACGTCATGCCGGTGTAGGCGTCGGCCGCCGGCACGTACACCTCCTTGTTGGCCTGCTGGCCGCTGAAGAACGGGACCTCGTAATCCTGGAACTCGGCCGAGGAGAGCACGTTGGCGTTCAGTGGGAAGATGATCTGCTGCTGCCATCCCTCATCCAGCGAGGCCTGGTCGGCGTAGACGCCGAACGCGACCTTGGCGGCGAGTTCCGGGTTCGACGCCTGGCTGCTCACCACGAAGGCCGAGCCGCCCCAGTTGATCGAGATCGGGTTCGCCGGATCCCACTGCGGCATGGGAGCCACGCCCCACACACCGGCGTCCGCACCTTCGCCGACGCCCGCGCCCTGGAGGTAGCCCGGGGCCCACGCGGCCGAGAGGTAGGTGGCGTAGTCGCCGCCGATCACGCCCGCGATGTACTCGGGGGTGAACTGGTCCTCGGTGCCGACCAGGCCCTTGTCCACGAGGCCGTCCCAGTAGTCCAGGACTTCCTTGATCTCGGGGCTGTTCAGGTTGATCCCGATCTCGCCCTCGTTCGCCGGGTCGTACGTGAACGGCTCGGCGCCGTTGCCGTAGAAGTACGCCGTGGTCGTCGCGGGCTGGTTCGCCGCGAAGCTCGCGAAGACCGGGCCGCCGGCATCCTTGAGCGCCTGAGCGGTGCTCTCGAGCTCTTGCCACGTCGTGGGAGCCGTGAGGCCGTACTGCTCGAAGATGTCGGTGCGGTAGATCATGCCCATCGGGCCGCCGTCGACCGGAGCGCCGTAGATGCCGTCGCCGACCGAGACGTCCTTCCAGGCGCCTTCGCTGAAGTTGTCCTTGACGTCTTCATAGCCGAGGTCGCTCAGGTCGACGAGCGCGTCCTGGACCTGGAAGGTCGGGATGCGGTCGGCTTCGACCATCATGACGTCGGGGGCGCCGCTCCCGGCCGAGATGGCGGTCTGGAACTTGTCGTACGCGTCCCCACCGGCGCCGGCGTTCGTCCAGCAGACCTGGACGTCGTCGCTCGCCTCGTTGAAGTTGTCGACGACCGTCTCCATGTTCGGGTACCACGCCCACATGGTGACCACGGGCAGGTCGGTCTTCGTGATCGTGTTGGTGCAGTTGCTGGCGTCGCTTCCTCCGCCACCACCGCCGTCGCCACTGTCGTCTCCACCTGCGGAACAGGACACGAGGGCGCCGGCGAGCACCAGTGTTGCTGCTCCAGCGATGACCGCTTTCGTCTTCACTGTGTTTCCTTTCGGATGCTGGACATCTTTGTCAGAGCGCCCGCGATCGTGACAGACCGCCCTGGGACAGGGCGTTACGGGTCCGCCGAGGGGGCGAGGTTTTCTGTGCGATCGCGTTTGCAACGTTGTACTTTCAACGTTGCAAACTGACTATTCCCGATGCTCGCGCGGGTGTCAAGACCCTTCCGAAAACTTCCTGTCGAAACGCCGACATCACGCACGACGTCGCCCCCGTCGAGAGGCGGGGGCGACGTCGTCGGGGACGGTCAGTACGTGACGGGGGCATCTCCGAGCTCATCGAGGAGCCGGCGCATCGCCGCGTAGGCGGCGTCCCGGTGGGCGACCAGCTCCGGCAGCTGCTCGGGTGGGGTCGCGAGGAATCCGCGCCCGCTCTTGACCCCGAGAGCACCGTCCGCGACGCGTTCGGTGAGGGCATCCGGGGCGGCGAAGCGGTCGGGGTACCCCTCGGAGAGCGATCGGTAGCAGAACGCGTACACGTCGAGCCCCGCCATGTCGGCGATCGCGAACGGGCCGAAGAACGGCAATCGGTAGCCGAACGTCGTCCGGGTGATCGTGTCGACCGCCTCCGCCATCGCGACCCCCTCCTCGACGAGTCTCGACGCTTCGCTGAAGAGCGCGTACTGCAGGCGATTGAGGACGAATCCGGTGACGTCGGCGACCTCGACGCCGAGCTTGCCGGCCGCCGCCAGCAGGGCGATCACCTCGGCCGCGGCGTCGGCGCGCGTCGCCGCGTGCGGAATGACCTCGACACCCGGGATGAACGGGGCCGGGTTGCTGAAGTGCACACCGAGGAACCGTTCGGGCCTCTCTACCCCTTCAGCGAGCGTGCCGATCGAGATCGTGGAGGTGTTGCTGCCGATGAGGGCATCGGCCCGTGCAGCCGCGCTCACCCGTGCGAGGGTCTCGTGTTTGAGCGTGAGGATCTCGGGAACGGCCTCCTCGATGAAATCCGCATCCTCCACCGCGTCCTCGATCGATGCCGCGGCTGCGACGCGTGCGGCGACGCGCTCCGCGGCGTCCTCGGGGAACAGGCCGCGCTGCGCGTAGTCGGCCGCCTCGGTGACGATCCGCTCCCTGCTGCGCGCCGCGTGTTCGGCGCTGACGTCGGCGAGCCTCACGTCGTGCCCCGCCAGGGCGAGCACCTGCGCGATGCCGCCCCCCATGTATCCCGAACCGACGACGGCGATCCGACCGATCATCACTTCTCCTCTGCTTCGATCTGACCGATGAGCGCCACTTTCGCCGCCGACGCCGATGCCGGGTCGAACGTATGGGTGAGCCACTCGTCGACGAGCTTCTTCGCCAGTTCGAGCCCGATCACCCGCGCTCCCAGGGCGAGAACCTGCGCATCGTTGCTCAGCACCGCCCGTTCGACCGAATAGCTGTCGTGGGCGGTCACCGCGCGGATGCCGCGGACCTTGTTCGCCGCGATCGCCACCCCGAGTCCGGTGCCGCAGACCAGGAGGGCGCGATCGACGGTCCCTGCGGCGATCAGGCGAGCGGCGTCGCCCGCGACCCGCGGGTACGGCGTCGTGTCGTGGGCCGTCACGCCGACGTCGACCACGGCATCGACTCGGGGATGCGCACGCAGATGCTCGCCGAGCACCTGCTTGTAGGCGAAGCCGGCGTCATCAGCGCCGATCGCGATCTTCCATCCCATGTCAGGACTCCTCCTCCTGCGGCACACGCGCGCCGTCCCGCGGCACGAGCGCGCCGACGATCATGGCGAACGACACGGCTCCCGGATCGGGATGCCCGATGCTGCGTTCGGCGAGCGGTCGTGCACGCCCCTTGCGTGGCGTGAGCGTCGCGGTGGCCTCGGCGGCCGCCGCGGCGGCGGCTGCGGCATCCCGCATCGCGTCTGCGACGGTCGCACCGAGCACGACCTTCCGGCGGAACTCGTCGTCGAAGGGGATGAGGGCGTCCACAAGCGTCTTGTCGCCGAGCTGGGCACCGCCCAGCTGCTCGATCCTCGTCCGCCCGGCGTGGATCGCGTCCGCAACCGCGGCGGCGTCCGGGTCGGTGTGTGCGAGCGCGTCGGCCATGGCTTCGAGAGCGGCTCCCCACAGTGCGCCCGACGTGCCGCCCGCGCGGTCGGCCCACGCCGCCCCGGCGCGCCGCAGCTGTTCGCCGACACCGAGTTTCCCGTCACTGCCGATCGCAGCGGCCGTCGCCGCGTCGATCCCCCGCAGCATCCCGACCCCGTGGTCGCCGTCGCCCGCGATCGCGTCGAGGTCACCGAGTGCGGCGGCGTTCTCGGCGATCACGGCGCGCGCCCCGTCGAACAGCTCGGCGCACAGCGCCGCGGCCGATTGCGACGCGGGCGACGCGTCCGGGCGAACGGGATCGGCGGGCGTTCCGCCCGCTCCGTCCGCCGACACCGACGGCTCGGCATCGGCGGCATCCGGACCCGGCGACGAGACAGGAGATTGCACACGTGACTGCACGCCCATACTTCCTCGCGCAAAGGCGGGTGTGGAAGCCGGAGCGTTCCACAGCCGTTCGAGCTCGTCGTCCACCCAGAGCACCGTCACCGAGACCCCCGCCATGTCGAGGCTCGTCACGAGTTCTCCGCAGAGGGGACTGACGACCTCCACACCTTCCGCGACGAGGATGTCGGTCAGGTGCCGATACAGCACGAAGAGCTCTTCATACTTGACGGTGCCGAGCCCGTTGACGATCAGCACGGCGCGCGAGCCCGCACCCTCGGGTCGCTCCGCCAGGAGAGGATCGAGGAGCGTCAGGGCGAGTTCGGGCGCACGCTGCATCGGCACGTCGCGCACGCCGGGTTCACCGTGGATGCCGAGCCCGACCGACATCATTCCGACGGGCACCGTGAACAGCGGTCCCGCGGCACCCGGGAGCGCGCACCCGCCGAAAGCGACGCCGAGGGTCCGCGTGCGGTCGTTCGCCCGGCGGGCGAGACGCTCGACCTCATCGATGTCGGCGCCCTCTTCGGCGGCGGCTCCCGCGATGCGGAAGACACACAGGTCGCCGGCGATCCCCCGACGCGTGTTGCGCACGTCCACGGGAGCGCTCGCGATGTCGTCGGTCACGAGGACGGTGCGCACGTCGATTCCCGATGCGCGGAGTTCGCGCTCGGCCGCCCCGAAGTGGATCACGTCGCCCGCGTAGTTGCCGTAGCTGAGCAGGATGCCGCCCCCGGCGTCGGCGGCACGCGCGACGCTGGCCACCTGGCGGGCCGAGGGAGAGGAGAAGATGTTGCCGCAGACCGCTCCCGCCGCCACTCCGGCGCCGACGAGGCCCGCGAACGCCGGATAGTGCCCCGATCCGCCGCCGATCACGACCGCCACGCGCCCGGCCGCGAGCGGACGGGCGCGCACGATCCCGCCGTCGACGCGGTGGACGAGATCACCGTGCACGCGCGCGAAGCCCTCGAGCGCGTCGTCGACGAACGCCTCCGGGTCGGCGAAGATTCGGGTCATCGCGCCGCTCCTGCGCTCTGCGGGAACTGCTGCCGCACGCGGCTCGGAGGCGGGTCGTATGCGCGCCGGGGAAGGATCCGGTCGCGCAGGTAGTCACGATTGGCGGCGCTCATGCTGAGACCGTCTCCGCCGTAGTGCTCCGTGCAGATGACACCCTGGAAGCCGGCCTCGATCGCACACTGCAGCGCGGAGCGGTAGTCGATCAGCCCGCTCTCGAGGTACGTCGGGCTGCTCGTGACGGCCCCCGTGACGGCATCCTCGTCGCGCGTGTAGTTCTTGACGTGCCAGTAGTTGGCGTACGGCAGCGTCTGCCGGGCGATCTCTCGCCAGTCCTCGATCGGCTCGTGCAGGCGGATGAGGTTGCCGAAGTCCGGGTTGAGACCGACCACGTCCATTCCGATGTCCTCGACGAGCCGGACCGCGGAGTCGGCAGTGCCGAGGTACGTGTGCTCGTACATCTCCAGCGAGAGCAGCACCCCGACGTCCGCCGCGTGACGCCCGAGTTCTCGGAACCGCCGGACCGCGAGCTCCCACGTCGCCGGGTCGTCGTACGGGTCCCGATGCCCCGCGACAGTCCAGAACCACAGCTGCTGCCGCTGCTCCGCGGTAAGCGGCCGGTGCAGGCCCACCGACACCACTCCGACCCCCCAGTCCGCGGCGAGATCGATGCAGCGGTGGCTGTAGGCGAGGTTCTCCTCGCCGTCCAATTCGTCCGTGACGCTGCGGCGGATGACGGAGAGGGATGCCGGCGTGAGGCCGCTCTGCGCGAGGGACTCCCGCATCGCGTCCGTCTGGACCGGTGTCAGATCGCCGAATGCGGTCCAGGTGTCGGTGAGGTCGACCGCGTCGAAGCCCGCATCGACGACGGCGTCGAATACGCGCTGCCAGCGCCGGAGCGCCTGCGCATCGGGTTCGCCATCCGCGAGGCGTTCCGCGGTGAACGGAAGAAGCGAAGCCGCGATCGGCCAGGTCTCAGCGGTGAGCGCCATCGGGGCATCCTCCTGGGTGACGTATCGAGCACGATACACGAAAACACAACGTTGTAAATATCGGGTCGCGTGTTCCGATGCGCGAGTCGGCGGGATCGACGCGCTCGTCGGGTGCGATTCGCGCCACCCGGCGCCCGGGCCTGCCCGACCGCGGTCGCCCGCGAGGATATGCTTGCGGCACATTCATCGGCACAGCACACGGGCGGAGGGGCGGGATGAATGCGACGATGCACGATGTCGCCCGCGTCGCGGGCGTGTCGATCAAGACGGTCTCGAACGTCATCAATGACTATCCCCACGTCCGCTCTGCGACGCGCGACCGCGTCCTGACAGCGATCAAGGAGCTCGGCTATCAGCCGAACCTCTCCGCGCGCGGACTGCGCTCGGGCAAGACCGGCGTGATCGGACTGGCGATCCCTTCCGTCCGGGAGGCGTACTTCGCCGAGCTCGCCGACTCGATCATCCGCGCCGCGGAGAAGAGGGGCCTCGGCGTCGTGGTCGATCAGACCAATCAGGTTCGGCAGCACGAGCTGGATGTCGTCGCTGGCCGTCGACTGCGCCTCACGGACGGCATCGTGTTCAGCCCGGTCACGATCGATGAATCGGACGCCGCGCTGCTGAACGTCCCGTTCCCGCTCGTGATCCTCGGCGAGAGCATATTCGGCGGCCCGACCGATCACGTGACGATGCACAACGTGTCGTCGGCGAAAGCGGCCGTCGAGCATCTCCTGAGCCTCGGCCGACGGCGGATCGCCGTGATCGGCGCGGACGACGACGAAGAGGCGAACGCCTTCGGGTCCGCCACCCTGCGGGTCCGCGGCTACCACCAGGCCCTTCAGGCCGCGGGGATTCCGGCCGATCCGGCGCTCGTGCGCCCGGCGGGGCTGTGGCATCACGACACCGGCGCCGCGGCGACGCGCAGCCTGATCGCGTCCGGCATTCCCTTCGACGGCTTGTTCGCACTGAACGACTCACTCGCGATCGGTGCCCTCCGGGCCCTCGGCGAGGCGGGCGTCCGCGTCCCGGGTGACGTCGCCGTCATCGGATTCGACAACATCGACGGCACGAAGTACTCCATTCCCTCGCTGTCGAGCGTCGACCCCGGGCGCGAAGAGATCGCGGAGATCGCGGTCGAGATGCTCGTCGAGCGGATCGGGGAGAAGGGCGAGCGGATGCCGCCGCGCCGGATCAAGCCCGACTTCCGCATAGTAGGGCGCGAGTCCACCGGCTTCCCGTACGTCGCGGACGTCACCGACACGGACGGCATCGACGAGAGCGCCGCGGTGCCCGCGACAGCATGACGGTGTGACACCGCCGCCGAAGCGGCGACGGTGTCACACGGTCTGTCTCAGCAGCCTCCTCAGCCCTGGAACAGACGCGGCAGGAAGTCGATCAGCGCCTTCTGCCAGACATCCCAACTGTGCGGGCCGGGGATCACGGGGGCGAACTCGTGATCGATGCCCCGGGCGTTCAGAGCGTTCACGAGGCCCAGCGTGTTCTGATATGTGAAGTCCTGCACGTCACCGGTGTAGATGCGCAGGAGCGTCGTCCCGTCGTTGATCGCCTGCACGTCCGCGCTCGCCGGCGGGTTGCTGAACGCCGACATGGCGCCGACGTACGCGAACTCGCCCGGGTACTGGTAGAGCGTGTTCAACGCCAGGCCGGAACCCATCGACAGGCCGGCGATCGCCCGGTTCTGCGGGTCGGCGCTGGTGTTGTACGCCGCTTCGGTCGCGGGGATGATCTGCTGGAACAGTTCGTTCTGGAAGTTCACCCCGTTGCCGTTGGCCATGACGACGACCATCGGGACCATGTCGCCCTTCGCGAGATGGTTGTCCAGGATCTGCGCGGCGAAGCCGACCTCGATCCAGTCCGTCCAGGTCTGGCCGCCGCCGTGCTGCAGGTAGAAGACCGGGTAGGCCTCGGCGCGCTCGGGGTCGTACCCCGGAGGCGTCCAGACGTACGCGGACCGCGTCGGGTTGCCGGTGGCGACGCTCGTGTAGCTCATGACCGTGACCTCACCGCGCGCTTCCGGCGCGACCGGTGTGGTGTACTCACCGCGGAGCGTCTCGTCACCGGGCACCTGGAACGTGCTCCAGTTCGGCTCCGACAGAACCGTCGTCGGGTTGGCGGTGTCCTTGCGGTCCGAACCCTCTACGACGAACTTGTAGTAGTACGACCCGGCCTCGACCGGCATCGTCAGGCGCCAGCGCCCGTCGTCCTGCTTGACCATCGGCGTGCGCGGCCAGCTGCCGGCGGGTCCGAAGTTGCCCCACACCGTCACGTTGTTCGCATTCGCGAACTCCGTGCCGGTCTCGAACGTGACGACGCCGTTCTCGTCGATCCACGGGGTGGGCGTCGTGCCGGCGGCCGGGAGCGAGTGCGGCGTGAGCGGAAGGTGCCCTTCGCTCGGTCCACTGTCGCCCGAATCACGGAACACGCGCTGCGCGAAATCGTGGAGATTCTTCTGCCAGGTGTCCCACGTGCCGCCCGTATCCGGGTCGGATCCGTCGGACTGGAACTCGACGCCCGCGCTGGTGAACGTGTCGGCGAGCTCGACCGTAGCGTTGTAGCGCGGGTCGGTGACGTTTCCGGTGTACAGTCGCACGACGTCGGTCACCCGGTTGATCTGCTTGGACTGGATCTTGCGGGTGTTCGGGTCGAGGTAGCCCGAGAACGATCCGACGTTCGCGAACTCGCGCTCCTTCTCGATCATGAGACCGAGAGCCTGGGCGGCTCCGCGTCCGATGCCGGCGATCGCGCGATCCTCGCCCTTGCGCGAGACGTTGAACTTCTTCTCGGTGGCCGGGAGGACGTTGTTGATCACCTCGCGCGTGATGTTGTCGGACTCGCCATCGGCCATCACGACGACCATGGGCTCGGCGTCGCCGGAGAGTGCCAGATTGTCGAGGATCTGCTGCAGCCGTCCGAGTTCGACCCACTCGCGATAGCTCTGCCCCTCGTCTTGGAGCAGGTAGAGGACGGGGTACGGCTCGGCGCGATCGACGTCGAAACCCGGCGGTGTCCACACCAAGGCCGACCGCTCCGCTTTGGTGACGGTGCTCCGGTACGTGAGATCCTGGAGTTGCCCACCACCGGGGACGTCCGCAAGCCACTCGGCTCCCGGGCCGTCGACGAACAGCGTGTTCCACGTCGGGTGCGAGGTCACCTCCTGGGGGCTGCCGGGATTGCGGAACCCGATCGCGTCCTGATTCCACGAGGGGCGCGCCGAGTACTGGTAGTAGTAGAGACCCGGCTCGAGGGGTCCGATCGTGGATGACCAGTTGCCGCCGCTCGAGCCCATGTTGAGGGTCGTCCAGGTCTTGCCCGGTGCGAAGTTCCCCTCGACCGCGACGACCGACCCCGTGATGCCGGTGGCCGGCTGGATCGCCGAGTTGGGAACCGTGAACCGGTAAACGTCCTCGACCCCGTTGTCCTGGACGACTTCCGCGACCCAGGGGTCTTCTTCCGCCGCCGCCGGCTGGACCGCGAGCAGGGAACCCGTCCCCACGGCCACCGCGGTCGCAAGCGCCGTCCACCTCCATCGTGCGCTGCGCACAGCGCTCGTCTCTTGTCGAATCATCGTCATCGTCGATCCTCTCTCTCGCGCACGGCTGCGTGCGCGTCAACCGTCGCGTCGCCCGGTCGAGCGGCGCGTGATCCAGACCGCAGAGAAACGTGCGAACCGGAGAAGCCGAGGGGGATTTACAACGTCGTAATCTGCAATCACCCCCATGCTGTGCCAGCTCGCCGCGCGATGTCAAGCAAAATCTTCTAACGTTGTAATTGCGTTCGAACGGCACATCGCACGGCCCCGAACGTTTCCGCGGCATCCGCGGGCTGGCGGGCGAGCCGACTCACACCGACGGCGAAGATCCCCCCGCCGCGAGCCTCGCGCCCGCCCCACGAAGCCAGCGCGCCGGGTCGGCCAACGCCGCATCGGCACTGCCGGCCAGCTCGGTGAGCGACACGGCGTGCGCGAATGCCGAGGTGTCGGCATCCGCGGTGATCCGGCCGGCGACGAGGGCGACCGGCACACCCGCGGCTGCGGCGAGCGCGCCGACGTGCGTGGGAGCCTTTCCGGCGGCGGACTGACCGTCGAAAGATCCCTCGCCGGTCACGACGACGGATGCCGCGGCCAGAGCCTCCGGCAGGCCGATGAGTCCGGCGACCTCGGCGGCACCCGGCACCAGTCGAGCGCCCCAGGCGCGGAGGGCGAAGCCGACGCCTCCCGCGGCTCCGGCTCCGGGGGTGTCGGGGTCGGCGGGGAGGAGCTCCGCGAGCCGGCGCAGACCCGCGTCGGCCCGGATCACCGCGCTCTGGCCGAGACCCTTCTGGGGTCCGAACACGGCGGCCGCGCCGAACGCACCCAGGAGCGGGTTCGTCACATCGCTCAGGACGAGGGCACCGCCGCCGGGCAGAGCCCGCAGTGCGGTGAGATCGGCCGCGACCAGGGCGTCCAGTCCGCGGGCGCCGAGCGGGATCGCCTGGCCGGCGGCATCCGTGAATCGCGCGCCGAGGGCGGTGAGCACGCCCGTGCCGCCGTCGGTGGACGCGCTGCTGCCGATGCCCAGCACGAGCCGCGAGACGCCGTGATCGAGCGCCGCGGCGATCGCCTGACCGAAGCCGAGCGAGTGCGCGTCGAGCGGGAGCAGGGCCGAGCCGAGCAGCTCGATCCCGGACGTGGACGCGAGTTCGACGACGGCGGTGCCGCGCGGCGCGTCGTCGGTCGGCGGGAGCAGCAGCCAGGATGCGGCGAGCGGGCGCCCGTGCGGACCCGTCACGGTCACTGGCACACGGGTGGCGTCGGGGATCGCCGCGGCGAACGCGTCGAGCGTCCCCTCGCCACCGTCGGCCATCGGACGCGGCACGATGGCGGTGCCGGGATCGACCGAGCGCCACCCCTCGGCGAGCGCGGCCGCGGCCGCCGCGGCGGCGATCGACCCCTTGAAGCTGTCGGGGGCGAGCACGACGGTCATCGCCCCGGCCCCGTGCTCTCCCGCACCACGAGTCGAGTCGGCACCGTCTCGCGCACGCCGGGATCGCCATCGATCTCGCCGATGAGCGCGTCGACCGCCCGCTCCCCGAGAGCATCGAAGTCCTGTCGCACCGTGGTCAGCGGAGGCAGGTAGTCGGCGGCATCCGCGATGTCGTCGAAGCCCACGACCGAGACGTCGCCGGGCACGTCGCGGCCCGCTTCGGCCAGAGCCCGCAGGAGCCCGAGGGCCATCTGGTCGTTCGCCGCGAAGACCGCCGAGACATCGGGGCGCTCGGCGAGCGTTCGGCCCTGTCGATGGCCGGATGCCGAGGTCCAGTCACCGTGCACGACCGGCGGCACGACGAGCCCGGCGCCTTCCAGCGCGGCACGCCAGCCGCGCTCACGCTCGGCGGCGGCATACGAGTCCGCAGGTCCGGCGAGGTGCCACACCGTGGGATGTCCGAGGTCGAGCAAGTGGGTGGTCGCAGCGCGCGCACCCGCGTCGTGATCGGATTGCACGACGCCGAACCTGTCGTCGTCGGGCGAGTCGACGACCACGAGCTGGAGCCCGGACGGCGACGCGGCGCCGCGGGCGGCGGCGGTCGCCTCGTTCAGCACGATCGCGCCGTCCACGCCCTGGTCGCGCAGGTGGTCGAACGCGGCGCCGAGGGCGTCGGCGTCGGCGGCGGTCACGACGGTCAGTGCGTAGCCGCGACGGGAGGCGGCATCCGCGACGGCCTGCAGCATGCGCGAGTTGCCCACCGAGGCGAGCGTCGAGACCACGAGGCCGATCGTGTGGCTGCGGCCGGTGCGCAGGGCGCGGGCTGCGCGGTGCGGGCGATAGCCGAGGCGGGCCATCGCCGACTCGACGCGCTGCCGGGTCGCCGGGTCGACGCGCGGACTCTCGTTCACGACGCGCGACACCGTCTGGCCCGACACCCCCGCGAGCAGGGCGACGTCGCGCATCGAGACCCGCTTCTCGGCTGTCATGCGCCCTCCCCGTGCAGAACTCCGCAGATCCGTTCCGTGTTGACGTTATCACGGCCTCTCTGTTACCGTGTTGACGTGAACATGACGGAGTTTCGCACAGAGCACCTCGGCGCCGGCGTCGTGAAGCGGCCCACCCGCCTGGCCGACGGCCGCGAACTGATCTACTTCGACGACCCGGGCACCACGCTGGGCCCCGAGCGCAACGTCGACACTCGCACGCTCGATCCGCGCGGAGAGACCGCGACCATGCGTCGTGACGTGCTGACCGGCGACTGGATCTCGGTCGCCGCGGCCCGCCAGAACCGCGCGTTCCTGCCGCCCGCCGAGCTCGACCCGCTCGCCCCGCAGACGCCGACCAACCCCTCCGAGATCCCCTCGCGATACGACGTCGCGGTGTTCGAGAACCGCTCGCCGTCCTTCGGGCCCGCCCTGGCCGAGGCTCATGGCGACGCGCCCGCCGCGGTCGACCCGCCGACCGGCCTCGACGATCTCGACGCGCCGGGCCTCGGCCGCACGCGCACGAGCGTGGGCCGGTGCGAGGTCGTGTGCTTCAGTCCGGAGCACGAGGGCTCGTTCGGCACGCTGAGCCCCACCCGCGCCCGCACGGTCATCGAGGCCTGGGCGGACCGCACCGCCGCCCTCGCGGCGCTGCCCGGCATTCAGCAGGTGTTCCCCTTCGAGAACCGCGGCGAGGCGATCGGGGTAACCCTCCCCCATCCCCACGGCCAGATCTATGCGTATCCGTACGTCACGCCGCGCACGCAGCGGCTGCTCGCCCAGCTCGACCGCGAGGGCGCGGATCTGTTCGAGCGCATCCTCGCGTTCGAACAGGACTCCGACCGCGTGCTCCTGCGCGGCGAGCACTGGACCGCGTTCGTCCCCTTCGCCGCACGCTGGCCGCTCGAGGTCCACCTCATGCCGCACCGGCAGGTCGCCGACATCGCCGAGACGACGGATGCCGAGCGCGACGAACTCGCCCCGCTCTACCTCCGGCTCCTTCGTGGAGTCGACGCGCTGTACGACACGCCGACTCCGTACATCGCCGCGTGGCACCAGGCCCCCGTCGCGGTCGGCCGCGACACGGTGCGCCTGCGCCTGGAGCTCACCTCGCCCCGCCGCGCCGCGGACAAGCTCAAGTTCCTCGCAGGGTCCGAGGCCGCCATGGGCGCCTGGATCGGCGACGTCCCGCCCGAAGCCGCGGCCGCGAAACTGCGCGCCGCGATCGACTCCATCCCCGAGGTGACCCTGTGACCGATGCCGCGAACGCCGCCGACGCCCTCTTCCGGAGCCTGACCGGAGAAGCACCGATCGGCACGTGGTCCGCGCCGGGCCGCGTGAACCTCATCGGCGAGCACACCGACTACAACGACGGCTTCGTCCTGCCTTTCGCGATCCAGCAGCGGACGCATGTCGCTCTCGGCATACGCCCGGATGCCGGCATCCGGGTCGCCTCGACGTTCGCGTCCGAGCCCGTCACCGTGCCGCTCGCCGAGCTCGATGCGCTCTTCCCCGGCCGTCGCGAGGACGTGCCGGAGTGGGCGGCGTACGCGCTCGGCGTAGCGTGGGCGCTGCTACGCGCTGCGGGCGTCGACCCCGAGAGCGTGCCCGGCGTCGACCTCGCGATCGCCTCGGACGTGCCGATCGGTGCGGGGCTGTCCTCGTCCGCCGCGATCGAGGGCGCCACCGCCGCCGCGCTGAACGACACCTGGAACCTCGGGCAGGACGCGGTCGCCCTCGCCCGGATCGGCCGGACGGCCGAGAACGAGGCCGTCGGGGCGCCCACCGGGATCATGGACCAGATGGCGTCGATGCTCGGGCGCGAAGACGCCGCGATCTTCCTGGACTGCCGATCGCTCGAGACGCAGATCGTCGACCTCGGCTTCGCGGATGCCGGACTCCAGCTCGTCGTGATCGACACCGGCGTGAAGCACTCGCACGCGACCGGCGGGTACGGCGAGCGCCGGGCGGCGTGCGAGCGCGGCGCGGCGATCATGGGCGTCGAGGCGCTGCGCGACCTCTCCGTGACGGATCTGCCCCGCGCCGAGCAGCTCATGGACGACGTCACCTTCCGTCGCGTCCGGCACGTCGTGACCGAGAACCAGCGTGTGCTCGACACCGTGCACGCCCTCCGCACCGACGGCCCTCGCGCGATCGGCGACCTGCTCCGCGCCTCCCATGCGTCGATGCGCGACGACTTCGAGATCTCGGTGCCCGAGCTCGATACGGCCGTGGACGCGGCGATGTCGGCGGGCGCGATCGGCGCGCGCATGACCGGGGGCGGGTTCGGCGGCGCCGCGATCGCGCTCGTGGATCGAGACCGTGTGGACGATGTGCGGGATGCCGCAATCGCCGCATTCTCGGCATCCGGCTTCACCGCACCCACGGTCTTCACCGTCGTCCCCTCAGCCGGCGCGGGCCGGGAGTCCTAACGGGTCCGCGGAGCGACCGCAACCCCTGGTCCGGCGAACCGGCGGGCCCGTACCGTCGGACACAGCGCCGGGGCACTTCGCCGCCCGCGACCGGGCAACCTCGGCAAGAGGGGATGAACGCATGGCCTACATCACCGTCGGAGTCGAGAACTCGGCCGACATCAGGCTCCACTACACCGATCACGGCAAGGGGCAGACGGTCGTCCTGATCCACGGATTCCCGCTGGACGGGGCGTCCTGGAGCAAGCAGGAGGCTGCGCTCCTCGAGGCGGGCTACCGCGTCATCACGTACGACCGGCGAGGGTTCGGCGGGTCGAGCAAGACCCTGGCCGGATCGGACTACGACACGTTCGCCGACGATCTCGGCGCACTCATGCACACGCTCGACCTGGAGAAGGCGACCCTCGTCGGCTTCTCGATGGGGACCGGCGAAGTGGCGCGCTACTTCACGCGCTATGGGAACGAGCGGGTGCGCAAGGCGGTGTTCCTCGGATCCCTCGAGCCCTACCTGCTGAAGACCGACGAGAATCCGGACGGCGCGGCCCCTCAGGAGTTCTTCGACGACACCGCGGCATCCGTCCGCGATGACCGGTACGCGTTCCTCACCGGGTTCTTCGCCGACTTCTACAACCTCGACGACAACCTCGGATCCCGCATCTCGCAGGAAGCCGTCGACGCCAGCATCCAGACCGCGAACCGGGCGGGCAATTCGGCGATCGCCGCCGCCCCCCTCACCTGGCCGACCGATTTCCGCGCCGACATCGAGAAGGTCGACGTGCCGGCGCTGATCGTGCACGGGACGGCGGATCGGATCCTGCCGATCGACGCGACCGCACGTCGGTTCAAGGACCTGCTGCCCGACGCGACCTACGTCGAGATCGAGGGCGCCCCGCACGGCATGCTCTGGACCCACGCCGACGAGGTGAACGAGGCGCTCCTGGCTTTCCTGGCGACCTGAGCTCGCCGACCGTCGGTCCCCGTGAGACGACATCTGCACGTCGACACTGTGGGTTTACCCCACCGTTTCGACGTGCAGTTGTCGTCTCAGTGAACGCAGGACCGGGTCAGTCGCGCTCGGGGCGCAGCAATCGCAGGCCCGCGACGACCACGGGGACCAGCACGATGATGACGGCGACGATGATCGCGGTCACGCCGATCGCCTGGTTCTGCGGGTCACCCTCCAGGCGCCCCACCGCGAGCCAGGACAGGCCCCAGCCGAGCGCCAGCGCGGGGGCGACGCGCCAGCCGCTGCGCCACGAGATCCCGAGTCCGATCAGCAGCACGGCGATCAGCACGACCACGCCGATGACGGATGCCGAATCGGCCCACGATTCCGGCACGATGCCGGTGAGCCAGGCCGCGATGTTCGCGACGGTGGCCAGCGTCACCCAGCCCAGGTGCAAACCGGTGACGCCGTCGATCAGGAGCGCGTCCAGGAAGCCGCCGCGAGGCACGCGGGTCTTCACGGAGATGCGGAACGTGATCGACAGCGCGATCGCGAGGAGGACGATGATGATCACGGTCCACTCGATCGTGAGGAACTGAGAGGCGACCAGCCACAAGCCGTTGAGGACGATCGTGAGCGCGATCCACCAGCCGATCGCCCGCTGCCTCTCCGACGCCCGCTGGCTCGGCAGGGCCTGCCAGATCACGTAGGCGATCAGGCCGGTGTAGATCACCGACCAGATGCTGAACGCGGGCGTCGCGGGAGCCAGGAACGAGCCCTGCGCCGACAGCTGTCCGCCCTGCGTATTCTCCACCTCGGTGCCGCCGAGGCCCCCGACGCCGACGAGCACGGTGACCAGGGTGAAGCCCAGCGCCGAGATCACCGCGATCTGACGGGCGATGTCCTTGCCGGTCGGCTTTGCCGCGGCATCCGTTCCTGAGGTACGCGAAGTGTTCGTCACGCTCTCCACGGTACGGCCCCGCGGACCCGATGGGGCGGGGTTGACACGCGGCGGCCGTGGGCGCGCCCGGGACTGGCATCATGGCGCCATGACCCGTCACTGGACACCGCTCGCCGTGATCTACCTGCTCCTCGCCGTCGCCGGCCTCATCGGCACGTGGACGTTCAACGTCATCGCGATCGTGCAGATGGTCGATTTCATCGGCGACCTCGTCTCGAGCGGCCCCGCCGTCTCGTCGATCTCGGTCGACCTGATGGTCGTCGCGATCGCCGGAAGCGTCTTCATCATCGTGGAGGCCCGCCGCATCGGCATGCGGTTCGGCTGGCTGTACGTCGTGGCATCCGGGCTCACCGCGTTCGCCTTCACGTTTCCGCTCTTCCTCGCGATGCGCCAGCGCCACCTGACCGCCGGGCGGGCGGCGGATACGGTGGCCTGATGACGCAGCATCCCGATCCCGTCGTCCGCATCACGCCGGGTGAGGTCCGCGGGTTCTGGCGCGGCGACTCCGCCGCCTTCCTCGGAATCCCGTTCGCCCAGGCTCCCGTCGGCGACCTGCGCTTCGCGGCGCCCGTGCCGCCCGAGCCCTGGGACGGCGTCCGCGACGCCGTGGCGTACGGCGCCACGGCCAAGCGAGAGAAGCCGGGCGAGAAGACCCTGATCCCCGAGCCGGCGGTCGCCGGCGAGTCGACTCTCAACGTCAACGTGTTCACCCCCGCGCCGGGGCGAGCGGATGCCGACCTCCCGGTGCTCGTCTATATCCACGGAGGCGGGTTCACGGAGGGGTCGCCGGCGAGCCCCTGGTACGACGGCGCCGCGTTCAACCGCGACGGCGTCGTCACCGTCACGATCTCATACCGGCTCGGCTTCGACGGCTTCGGCCACATCGCGGGCGCGCCGAGCAACCGGGGCGTGCGCGACTGGCTCGCCGCGCTCGAATGGGTGCAGACGAACGTCGCCGCGTTCGGCGGAGACCCCTCGCGGGTCACGATCGCGGGTCAGTCCGCCGGCGGCGGCGCCGTGCTGACCCTGCTCGGGATGCCGGCCGCGCAGGGGCTGTTCCATGCGGCGTGGGCGCTCTCGCCCGCGCTCGGCGATGTGCCCGGCGAACGGGCACGGACCCTGGCGGCCAAGCTCGCGAACCTCGCCGGCGTCCCGGCGACGCGAGAGGGATTCGCCTCGGTCGACGAGGCCACCCTCACGGGACTGCAGGAACGGGCGGGACGCCCCGCGTCCACCGATCGCCTCGCGTTCGTGCACGCGCTGCTCGAGGACGGCTTGACCTGGGGTCCGATGATCGACGGCGACCTCATCACCCGGCCGACGATCGACTCGCTGCACGCCGGCGTCGGCGCGGACATCCCCCTGGTGGTCGGCGCCACCGACGACGAATTCACCATGGTGACCGACGGCGCGAAGAATCTGCTTCGCCTCATCCCCGCCTCGCTCGCACTCGGCCGGCTCAACGTCGACGCGCGCGCACGCAAGGCGTACCTCGCTGCGAACGCCGCGCAGCGCCGCAAGGGGACGGCGGCCGTCCTCGGGCGCTACGTGAGCGACGTGGTGTTCCGCTCGGTCGTCGCGCGGACCGCGGAGGCGCGCGGCGGTGAGCGCACGTGGGTGTACCGGTTCTCCTGGACCTCCCCGACGATCGGGTGGGCCTGCCACTGCCTGGATGTGCCGTTCTGGTTCGACTGCCTCGACGCCGAAGCCGTACCGGCCCTCGCCGGCGATGATCCGTCGCGCGCGCTCGCCGCAGCCCTGCACGGTGCCGCCGCGGCCTTCGTGAGGGATGCCGACCCGGGCTGGCCGGCGTGGTCTGCGGCATCCGGAACCACGCGCGTGTTCGGCGGCGACCCCTCGCGTCCGGACGTGATCGCGGACGGCTACGCGAGCGTCCGCGCGCTGGTCTGACCCGCCCTTTGGGACGCTTCGCGTGAAACGCCGGGGCGATTTCGCACTGCATGGTCGTCTCGAGCGGGTGCGGGTGCGGAATCTCCCCGGGGTTTCACACCACCCCGGCGCGAACGCGCCCGGCGGTGCCGCGGCGGGACAGCAGAAGGCCGTGGATGGCGGCTCGCACGAGGCCGGGATGCCAGAGGATGTCCTCCGCGATGGGTCGGAAGGTGGAATAGCCGAGCGCGGCCGCAACCTGGTCGCGGCGACGATCTCGGCGCTGGGCATCCCAGCTGGAATGGAACTCCTCGCTGTCGCACTCAATGATCAGCCATCCGTCTACGACGAAGTCGACACGCCCGACCCCGGCAATGACGACCTGCAGGTCGAAAGACGCTCCGAGCGAGCGCAGAAGGAGGCGGACCAGTGTCTCGGGACCCGACTCTGCGCGGGCGTCGACCAGCCTGCGAAGGACTCGGTGGCGCCGAGGAAGCAGACGGAACAGTTCGTCGAGCTCGTCCGGACGCAGGACGCCACGGTGGAGGGCGGAGTCGAGGGTCGCCAGCGCCGCACGCGGGGTCTGACAGCGCATCGCGCACACGAGCGCATCCAGCGGCTCGACCACAGTCGAGCGGGGGTGCGGCGCGCGGTGCAGCCTCCCCCAGTGGCGACGAAGCGTTCGGGTCGGCGCGGACGACGACGGACGGCGGGTGTGCAGGTGTACATGCAGCGTCGAGGCGTCGAGCACGAAGACGCCGTGGTGCGCGAGCGCGGAGGTGCAGGTGAGGAGACCACCGAGCGCCATGGCGTCGACCACTTCGGTCGGCGTACCCGGCGGCAGATATGCGCCGGGCCGCGGGCGGAGGATCCGCCCGGCGGCGACCGCCGCGCCGAGCGCTCGATCGGTCCAGCCCTGGGCTCGCAGGTCCGAACGGCGGAAGAAGGTCGGAATCGGGGTGGCCTCGCGCATCCAGACACGGTCCACGAACACACGCGAGTCGGAGTGGACGGTCGGCAGATCTGTGGACTCGGAGTGCTCCCGGCTCGTTGGGGAGGAGTCGATCACCCCGCACGCCGCCGGCGTCCGTCTCTCCTGCACGCCCCGGGCACACCGCATCGCGCCACTTTGTGAAAGCCCGGGGCGAAACCGGCACCGAACCCGGCGCAGACGTGCCGATCGAACGGTTTCGCCCCGCGCTTTCACACCTGCGCCCGAGGGACGTCGGCGGCGGCGGCGGATCAGCTCAGCGCGGGGATGACCTCGCGCTCGAAGAGCTCCATTCCGCTCTGGTCGTACGCCGCCTCGGGGAAGTAGTGGATCGCATAGCCGAGGCCGTGCGCGGCCCGCTCGGCGAGCCGCTCGGCGACCTGCTCGGGAGTGCCGAATCCGGGCGAGGACGTGTAATCCGCCTCGATCGCCGCGGCGCGCTCGTCTCCGACGTGCGGACGCAGCCGCGCGATCACGGCGGCGAGGCGATCGGCGGCCTCGGCCTCGGTCGCCCCCACGATCGTGTTGAAGTTCGACGACCGGGTGATCGCACCGAAGTCGCGTCCGAGGTTCTCGCAGTGTCCGCGGAGGATCCCGCTCTTGTGGTCGAACTCCTCGACCGAGCCGGCGAAGTTCGTGTACGAGGCGTACTGCGCGGCGATCTTGAGGGTCACCTTCTCGCCGCCTCCGGCGATCCACAGCGGGATGCCGCTCTCCTGCAGCGGCAGAGGCCGGACGATCGCGCCGTCGACCTGGTAGTACGTGCCGTCGAGGGTCGCGGTGCCGGTGGTCCAGGCCTGGTGCATGATCTCCACGCCTTCGCGGAGGCGTCCGAGCCGCTCCTTGATCGCCGGGAAGCCGTAGCCGTACGCGCGCCACTCGTGCTCGTACCAGCCGCCGCCGATGCCCATCTCTGCGCGCCCGGCTGAGATGAGGTCGACGGTCGCGGCGACCTTCGCGAGGTAGGCGGGGTTGCGGTAGCCCATCGAGGTGCACATCTGGCCGAGCCGGATGCGCTCGGTCGAGGCCGCGAAGGCGGACATCAGAGTCCACGCTTCGTGCGTGGCCTCCTCCGTCGGCAGCGGCACGGTGTGGAAGTGGTCGTAGACCCAGAGCGATTCCCAGGGTCCGGCATCCGCTCGCTGAGCGAGCCCGTTCATGACGGACCACTGCTCCGCGGGATCGATGTCGACCAGATCGAGTCGCCAGCCTTGGGGGATGAAGGTTCCGAATCGCATCGTCCCAGCCTAGGGTCGGACCCGCCGCAAAGGTCAGCCGATCACGACGGCATCCGGGATCCTTTCCCGCATGATCGCGATCGCCTCGGGATTCGCGTCGACGAGCACGGCATCGCGGCCGAGCGCCGCCGCGACCGCGCCGGTCGTGCCGCTCCCGGCGAAGAGGTCGAGGACCCGATCGCCGGGCCGGCTGGAGGCCTGCACGATCCGCCGCAAAATTCCTTCGGGTTTCTGCGTCGGGTACCCGGTCTTCTCGCGGCCCGTCGTCGGCACGATCGTGTGCCACCACACATCGGTCGGGAGCTTGCCGCGCGCCGCCTTCTCGGCCGTCACGAGTCCGGGTGCCATGTACGGCTCGCGGTCCACCTGCTCGGAGTCGAACCAGTACCCGTCGGGATCCTTCACGTACACCAGGATCGTGTCGTGCTTCGTGGGCCAGCGCCGACGGCTCTTCGCGCCGTAGTCGTATGCCCAGATGAGCTCGTTGAGGAACCGCTCGCGTCCGAACAGCGCGTCCATCAGCACTTTCGCGTAGTGCGCCTCGCGGTAGTCCAGATGCACGTACAGGGTGCCGTCGTCGGCGAGCAGCCGCCACGCCTCGAGCAGCCGCGGTTCGAGGAAGCCCCAGTAGTCGTCGAAGCGGTCGTCGTACGTGCGCAGGTCGCCGCGCAGGCGCTCGTACTCACGCCCGTGGAATCCACGACGCAGCGAGCCGGATGCCGCGGCGACGGTCGCGGTACGCGCGGTCTCGAGCGCCTTGCCCTGCACGCGACCGGTGTTGAACGGCGGATCCAGGTAGATCAGGGTGAACGAGCCGGCCTCGAGCGCGGAGGCGACGGACAGGTTGTCGCCGTGGTGGATCGTGACGGCCCCGCGTGCGGCCTCCGTCACGGCACGCGGTGCAGCCACGGGTCGGTCGCGAACTTCGACGCGACCAGCGCTTCGGCCTCGGCGTACTCCTCGTCCGTGATCGATCCGGGGACGGCCCCGTACAGCGTCGAGAAGGTCTGGATGAACCGCTCGATGATGGCTTCGCGCGGCAGGCCCGTCTGACGCCGTAGCGGGTCGACCCGTTTGGCCGCGGACACGGTGCCCTTGTCGCTCAGCTTCTCGCGGCCGATCCGCAGCACTTCGGTCATGACCTGACCGTCCATGTCGTACGAGAGCGTCGCATGGTGCAGGACCCCGCCGTTCGCGAGGCGCTTCTGCGCCGCCCCGCCGATCTTCCCCTGTGGCGAGGCGATGTCGTTCAGCGGCTGGTAGGTCGCCTCGACGCCGAGCGAGCGCAGCGCCTGCAGCACCCAGTCGTCCAGGAACGCGTACGAGTCGGCGAACGTCATGCCCGACACGAGGGAGGCGGGCACGTAGAGCGAGTACGTGACGATCGAGTTCGCGCCCATCATCATCGCCCCGCCGCCCGAGATCCGCCGGACGACGTCGAAGCCGTGCTTGGCCGCGCCCTCCGGGTCGACCTCGTTGCGGTACGACTGGAACGAGCCGATCACGACGGCGGACTCGTCCCACTCCCAGAGCCGCAGCGTGGGCCGGCGGCGACCGTCCCCCACTCGGGTCGTCAGCACTTCGTCCAGGGCGAGGTTCATGCGGGGCGAGACGGGCCGATCGTGCACGACCTCCCAGTCGAAGTCCCCCCACCCGGGCGCGACGACGAGCGCGCGGCGCACCGCGGTGCCGACGGCCTCAGGGGTGAACCCGAGCAGCTGCGCACCCTCGGGCAGCGCGCTGCGCACGGCGGCGGCGATCGTGGCGGCATCCGCTTCGACGGGAAGCCCGTTGACGGCCGCGTCGATGTCATCCAGCGCGCTGTCCGGCTCGAGGAAGAAGTCGCCGGCGAGATGGAACTCCGCGATCCGCCCGTCGCGCTCTTCGAGGTCGACGACGACCAGCTTTCCCCCGGGCACCTTGTATTCGCCGTGCATGGCACTCAGCCTAGGCGCGTGGCCGACGAACGGATGCCGGTCAGACGCCGACCAGGGCCTGCAGGGCCTCCGGAGAGAGGGCGTGCTCGATCGCGAGCATGCTCGCCCCCCGCACGCCGGCTGTGCCGGCGGCCGTGGACTGGACGATCGAGAGATGCCCGGTCGCCAGGGGGGTGGAGCGCGTGTAGACCACTTCGCGTACGCCGGCGATCAGGTGCTCGCCGACCCGCGCCATCGATCCGCCGATCGCGATCACGGACGGGTTCATGATGCTCACGCACGCCGTGAGCACCTCACCGATGTCTCGGCCTGCCTGCCGGACGGCCTGGATCGCCTCGAGGTTGCCGCCTTTGACCAGGTCCACCACATCGTCCGCCGAGGCGGCTTCGACGCCGTGCGCGCGCAGCGCCCGGGCGATCGCGGGCCCCGAAGCGAGCGCCTCCAGGCAGCCCTGATTGCCGCAGGTGCACGGCACGTCGCTGCCGCGCGCGACACGCACGTGGCCGATGTCGCCCGCGACACCCTGAGCCCCGCGCAGCAGCTGTCCAGCCGAGATCACACCTGCGCCGATGCCGGTGGCGACCTTCACGAAGATGAGGTGCTCCGTGCTCGCCCAGCCCGTGGCCCTCTCGCCGAGCGCCATGACGTTCACGTCGTTGTCGACGAGGACCTTCGCGTCCAGATGCGCGCGCATCCACGCCGGGACGTCGAAACGGTCCCATCCGGGCATGATGGGCGGATTGATGGGGCGCCCGGTGGAGAACTCCACAGGGCCCGGAACGCCGATGCCGATCGAGACGACCTCGGTGCGCTCCCGGCCCGCTTCCCGCAGGAGGTCGAACGCGGTCTCCAGGATCCAGGTGAGGACGCGCTCGGGACCGAGTGCGATGCTCAGCGGGCTGCTGCGCTCGGCGAGAACGGCGGCGCTCAGGTCGGTGATCGCCACGGTGGCATGCGAGGCGCCGATGTCGGCAGCGATCACGACGCGCGCCGCGGGATTGAGCGCGAAACGCGAAGGCGGCCGGCCGCCCGTCGACTCCGCGCCGGCGACCGGGGTGACGAGCCCCATCCGCAGCAGCTCATCCACCCGCATCGCCACCGTCGAGCGCGCAAGACCGGTCGACTCGACAAGTTGGGCACGCGTGCGCGGGATGCCGTCGCGAAGGAGCTGGAACAGCTCGGTCGCACCCGCCCCGGCGGGAGAGGTCTCCACACTCATTGCCCAGTTCCGCTCGCTCACCGGCCGCGCGGGCCGGATCGTCCTCCGGTTATGCCGTCAGCCTGGAGGTGAGGATACACACTCCGATGATGTCGCGATCCTTCCGCGTCATGAGCGGCCGCCCGGCTTGGCGAACCGCTGCTGGAGGAGCACCGCGATCACGATGATCACACCCTTGGCGACGGCCTGCACCGAGGAGGAGAGGTTGTTCTGCACGAACACGTTGGTCAGCGTGGCGAAGATGAGGACACCGAAGACGGTGCCCGTGATCGTGCCTCGGCCGCCGACCAGGAGCGTGCCGCCGACGACGACGGCGGCGATCGCGTCGAGTTCGTACAGCGTGCCGTGCGTCGAGCTCCCGGCCGTCGTCCGCCCGAGGATCATCACCGCGGCGATGCCGGCGCTGAGTCCGGCGAGGGCGTACAGCCACATCGTGTGCCGTTTGACGTCGATGCCCGCCAGTCGCGCGGCCTCTCGGTTGCCGCCGATCGCCACCGTGCGACGTCCGAAGGTCGTCCGGTTGAGGATCACCCAGCCGAGGGCCGCGACGATCGCGAAGATCCAGATGAGGATGTCGACACCCAGCAGATCGGAGTTCATGAAGCTCACGAACCCGCGGTCCTCCACGACCAGAGTGCGCCGCTCGGCGAGGATCTCGGCGAGACCTCGTGCGGCGACCAGCATCGCGAGCGTCGCCATGAATGCGACGACGTTGCCGTAGGCGATCACGACGCCGTTGATGAGGCCGGCGCCCAGGCCGACGGCGAGGGCGATCACGATCATCACGACCCAGTGGGTCTGATCCGCCAGGTCCTGGATCGCCGCGAGCGTGGCCGCGATCGAGGCCAGTCCCATCACGGAGCCCACGGACAGGTCGATGCCCCCCGCGGTGATCACGAGGGTCATCCCGATGCTGATGACCCCGATGATCGACGCCTGGCGAAGGATCACGAGCGCGTTGCTGAGGGTCGTGAAGTTCTCACCCGCCGTGATCGCCCCCACGATCACGAGCAGGAGCAGCGCGACCACGAGACCGAGGTTGCGACCGACGGATCCGGACATGATCTTCTGCAGTCCGGTCCTCTCACCCCTGCGGCCGGGCGGCGGGGCGGCGGAGGAGGGCGGACCGACCAGGTCTCCGGTGGTGACTGACTCGCTCACGCGGCGGTTCCTTTCATGACGAGGTCGAGCACGCCGTGCTCGTCGATCTGTGCGGCGGGAAGACTCTGCAGGACGCGCCCGTCGGAGATCACGAGGACGGCATCGGCCAGGCCGAGCACCTCCTCGATCTCGCTGGAGACGATCACGACGGCGTTCCCCGCAGCCGAGAGCCGCCGGATGAGCGCGTAGATCTCGGCGCGCGCGCCGACGTCCACTCCTCGGGTGGGTTCATCCAGCAGGAGGACGCGCGTCCCGTGCACGAGCCAGCGGGCGAGCAGGATCTTCTGCTGGTTGCCGCCGCTGAGTGTCCGCGCCGGACGATCGGGGTCGGCGGGTCGCAACTCGAGCGCCTCGATCTGCTCGGTCGCGACACGGCGCTCGGCCCGTTCATCGAGGAAGCCGGCTCTGGCGAAGCCGGACATCGAGGAGAGCGTCACATTGACGTAGATCGGTTCGTCCAGGACCAGGCCCTGACTCTTGCGCTCCTCAGGCGACAGGCCGATCCCCGCGCCGACCGCCGAGACCACGGAGCCCCGTCGCAGCGTCTTGCCGGCGACGCTGACGGTGCCGGCCGTCGCCTTGCGTGCCCCGTAGATCGTCTCCATGATCTCGGAGCGACCCGATCCGACCAGGCCGGCGAGCCCGACGATCTCGCCGGCGCGGACGGTGAACGACACATCCGAGAAGACGCCGTCGAGTCCGAGCCGGTCCACCTCCAGGACCACCGGGGCGTCGGCGGGCACTGGGACGGCCGGTGGGAAGACGTTCTCGACGGCGCGCCCGGTCATCAGCCGGATCAGATCGCTGGTCGGCGTGCCGGAGACGGGGATGCCCGACGCCATCGACCGCCCGTCCTTGAGGACGGTGATACGGTCGCCGATCTGGCGGATCTCCTCCAAGCGGTGGGTGATGTAGACGACGGCGATGCCTTCGGACGTGAGCTCGCGCACGACGTGGAAGAGGTTCTTCACCTCTTCCGTGTCCAGCACGGCAGACGGCTCGTCCATGATCATGAGCTTGATGTCGTGCGAGAGGGCACGCGCCATGCTCACGATCTGCTTGTTGGCGGCGCTGAGGCTCCCGACTTCGGTGTGCGGTGAGAGGTTCTCGTGCCCGAGGCGGCGAAGGAGGTCCCTCGTGCGTCGGGCGGCCTCCGATCGCTTGGTGAAGCCGCCGCGGGCGAGTTCATGACCGAGGAAGATGTTCTCCGCGATCGTGAGGCCGTCGACGACGTCGAGCTCCTGGTACATCGTCGCGATGCCGAGGTCGAGGGCGGCATCCGGCGTGGTGATCTCGACCGGTTCGCCCGCCCAGGTGATCGTGCCCTCGTCGGGTCGATGGACGCCGGCGAGCGTCTTGATCAGCGTCGACTTGCCCGCTCCGTTCTGTCCCAGCACGCAGTGGACCTCGCCGGCGCGGACATCGAGGTCGACGCCGCGCAGCGCCTGCACGCCCGCGAAGCTCTTCGTGATTCCGCGGACATCGAGTAACGCCGAACCATGGTCACCTTTGATCACAGGTGGACCATAACATGCTCGTCGCGCCGCACGGGAGGGGCACTTGAAGGAAATCGGCACAAGGTGCGGCGCGACGCAAGCCCTGATTTTCCGCCGATTGCAACGTCGTAGGAACTTTTGTTGACTGGCAGGCAAAACCTCTTGCAGTTTCGTCGCGTTCTGTTACGTTGATCACGATCAGTCCTGGGGCGGCCGGTTCACGCGGTCTCGACTCCGCGCCGATCTGCATTCACATTCAAGGAGGAATACATGCATTTCACACGCTCCGCGCGCCACCGCGTGGTCGGTGCGGGCATCGCGGCGATCGCCGCGATCGCCCTCATGGCCGGATGCACCGCCGGCAGCCCCGAAGGCGAAGAGGACGTCGTCGATCAGGGCACGAACTCGGAGGAGAACGCCGCATCCGGCGACACCGTCGTCATCGGCTTCTCCGGCCCCGCCGCCGACCACGGCTGGCTCGGTGCCATCAACTCCGGCGCGATCGCCGCCGCCGAGAGCTTCCCCGACGTCGAGCTGCAGCTCGCAGAGGGCACGAACGACGTGAACGCCCAGATCGCCGCGGTGGAGACCTTCATCAACGACGGCGTCGACGCGATCGTGCTGCTTCCCAGCGACGGCGCCGCGCTGACCGAGGTCGCGATCAAGGCGATGGAGGCCGGCATCCCGGTCATCAACGTCGACCGCGAGTTCTCCAGCCCGTTCGCGGCCCGCGCGACCGTGCTCGGCGACAACTACGGCATGGGCGTGAGCGCCGGAACGTACATCTGCGCGCAGGTGGGCGACAACCCCGACGCCGTCGTCGCCGAGATCGCGGGCATCGATTCGCTGCCCCTCACGCAGGACCGCTCGGCGGGCTTCGCGGACGCCCTCAGTGACTGCGGACTCGAGGTGGGCCCCCGTGTCGCGGCGGACTTCACCGTGCAGGGCGGTGAGGCCGCGGCCTCGCAGCTGCTGTCGGCGAACCCGCAGATCGACGCACTGTGGAACCACGACGACGATCAGGGCATCGGCGTGCTCGCGGCGATCACCGCGGCGGGGCGCGACGAGTTCATCATGGTCGGCGGCGCCGGATCGCTCAACGCGATGGAGGCCATCGAGGCGGACGACAGCGTCCTGAAGGCGACCATCATCTACCCGTCGACGCAGGCTGCCGACGGCATCGCGCTGGCGCGACTGATCGCTCAGGGCAAGACGATGAGCGACCTCATCACACCGGGTGTGGCCAACCGCATCGTGCTGGATGCACCCGTGGTCACCAAGGAGAACGTCGACCAGTACATCGGGCTGGCCTTCGAGTCCTGACCCGACCGCACGAAGCACGCACGTCGGGGGCGTCCACCGCAGGGCGCCCCCGACCTGTCTCTGGAGAAACGGAGCGACGATGACTCTGCGCATCGCGATGATCGGCCACGGTTTCATGGGCGCCGCCCATTCGCAGGGCTGGCGGGTCGCCCCGCGATTCTTCGATCTGCCCGAAGCGGTGGAGATGGCGGTGGTGGTCGGCCGCAACGCGGACGCGGTGGCCGCCGCCGCGGAGAAGTGGGGCTGGGCGGAGTCGGCCACGGATTGGCGCGAGGTGATCACGCGCGAGGACATCGACATCGTCGACATCGTCACGCCCGGTGATTCGCATGCCGAGATCGCGATCGCGGCCCTGGAGGCCGGCAAGCACGTGCTGGTCGAGAAGCCCCTCGCGAACACGGTCGAAGAGGCCGAGGCGATGGCGGATGCCGCCGCCCGGGCCGCCGAGCGGGGAGTGCGCTCGATGGTCGGGTTCACGTATCGTCGCGTCCCGGCGGCCACCCTCGCCCGCGACCTCGTCGCCGCTGGGCGCATCGGCGAGATCCGTCAGGTGCGGGCGTCGTACCGTCAGGACTGGCTGCGCGACGCCGAGGGACCGATGACGTGGCGCCTGGACAAGGAACGCGCCGGTTCCGGCGCCCTCGGCGACATCGGGGCGCACGCGATCGACCTCTCCGAATACATCACCGGCCTTCGCCTTGCGAGCGTCTCGGGGGTCGTGGACACAATCGTGGCGGAGCGCCCGCTGCTGGCCGACGGTGTCGGCCTTTCGGGCACCGCGTCGACTGAGCGTGGAATCGTCACGGTCGATGACGTCGCGCTCGTCTCGGGTCGCTACGCCGCTGCCGAGGGGGCGTACGCGCCCCTCGGTTCCTTCGAGGCGACCCGCTTCGCGACCGGCCGCAAAAACGCCCTGCGCGTGGAGGTCTCGGGCTCGCTCGGTGCGGTGGCGTTCGACCTGGAGCGGCTGAACGAGCTCTCCTTCTACGACGCGACGCTTCCCGCGAACGAGCAGGGCTTCCGCACGATCTACGTCACCGAACACGACCACCCCTACCTCGCACCGTGGTGGCCCGCCGGTCACATGCTCGGTTACGAGCACGGGTTCAGCCACCAGGCCGTGGACCTCGTGACAGCGATCGCCGACGGCACCCAGCCCGAGCCGTCCTTCGCCGACGGCCTGCACGTGCAGCGGGTGCTGGATGCCGTCGAGCGGAGCTCGGCAGCGGGCAGCGCCTGGATCTCCACAGACTGAGCGCCGACGGCGCCGACCGAGAGGAAAACGGATGTCTCGTCCGATCACCCTGTTCACCGGCCAGTGGGCCGATCTGCCGTTCGAGGAAGTCGCCCGGCTCGCCGGCGAGTGGGGCTATGACGGCCTCGAGATCGCCTGCTGGGGCGATCACCTCGACGTGTCGCGCTGGGACGACGCCGAGTACGTGCAGTCGCGGCTCGACATCCTCGAGCGCAACGGCCTGAAGGTCTACGCGATCTCGAACCACCTGACCGGCCAGGCGGTGTGCGACGACCCGATCGACGAGCGGCACCGCGACATCCTGTCCGACCGTGTCTGGG